>CAZUFI010000056.1:0-5720 GCA_964618745.1 uncultured Thermodesulfobacteriota bacterium
CTGAGTTAAGGGTAATTGAAGTTGATCCACTTCCCCTTGGTATATGCTTCAGGTTACGGAAGACATTTGCCTCGGCCGTTGGCGTTGTATATGCGCCATGAGGATCATGACATGATGTACAGGTAAAGTCAGAGACAGGACCATCGGTTGCTCCAGGAGGTGTTACACTTGCAAGTCCAAGGCTATGACCTCTACCCAGTCCGGCAGCACCGTCACCGGTTGATACCCAACCACCACCACTTACCGACATTACGGCTGAGAAGTCACCGCCTGCGCCGATCTTACCAAAATCATCGTTGGTTACGTCAGAATCAAGACCACTGAAGTCGTTTCCGTCACCAGCTGCGCCAAAAATATTTACCTTAGGAGCGGTATGACCGTCCCATTCGAGATCTGCCTGCGCACCGTCTGAACTATGGCACTGCAAACAAAGGTTATGTATGTCTTTTCTATCAGTAACGTCGCCCCTAAGCAGGACTATCGCACCACCTGTAGGACCACCAAGCCCATCATTACCTTGACTGTTATGCATTGTATGACAACCGCCACAGACGAGCTGGTTATTGTAGTTCTTATGAACAGCCATCGAAGGGGTGGCTATCATAACCAGCAGTCCTGCCACGCCTAGAGTGAATATGGCCAAGATTAGCTTTCTCATTGTCTATTACCTCCTGAATTTGTTTTTAAAATTTTGAGAGTAAAGATACTACCTAACTGCTAAATCACACAGAGGACATAAAATATGCCTCAACCCTGGAAGTCGCTCAGCTATAAGTTAATCAGGTGCGCTACACATTAATACTAATTAAAAATACTAATTAAATTTACGTGCAGTTTCCAGCTAAACATAATTATCCTTCCCGAATGAGGCAATCGTCACCCCTAAACCCTATTACGAACCTGCATCGGTTCGTTCATTAAGTACAGATTAACAAAAATTAATAAAGATGTCAAACTATTTATAACTTTCTTTTAGAAAAAAATAAGATTTATTACAGAAACAAAAACACTGTAGATTACAAAAGTAGCACTGCAAGCACCTATAAAATACAAATTCTAAAGATTCTAATGACCTGCGCCCTTGAGGCTCTCTTTGTATAATGCCCTGAGCACCCCTCTAAGAAAGAAAACCAGCAGCACAACGCCCCAGAGCATATAGAAGATACCGCTCTTTGGGGTCTGCAAGAGCAAAGTATCAGCAAGGTAGCCACCAGCCTCTGCGATACTTCCCTGATGCTTAAAGACAAAACCATATACATTTACCCCGGAGGCAATAACCAACCCTGTAACGAGCGAGGTGATAAGGCTTTTAACTATAACCTTTTTAAAGGGAGTGGCCTGCCCGCACGTTTGTCTCTGTAGATCCGCCAGGGCTTTATCATTGCAATCATTACAAAGTGCCAGCGCGCCTGTTGCTGCCTTTGCTATTTCACAGTTACATTCTTCACAGTTCATAGCTCTAAACTCAACTCCTGACTAACGGAAACAACAATGGCAGCCCACCCCATAAGCATAACACTACCTGCGGCAGATTGCTTGACAAGTACATAGGCTACTTAATGGTATAACCGTCTTTTCTCAAAACCTCGCAGAAGGCATCAAGCAGATCCTTATCCCAGTACCCCTTTATGGCCTCGGCCTTCATGACCTCCAGCGCTACCTCAGGCGGAATATCGCTTCTATAAGGTCTTACAGAGGTAAGCGCATCATAGACATCGACCAGTGCCATTATTCTTGCACCAAGCGGTATCTCCTCACCGACAAGACCATCCGGGTAACCGGTGCCGTCATACTTTTCATGATGGTGCCTGATTATAGGCAACAGCGGCCTTGCAAACTTAAGCGGCTGACAGATATGCTCACCCACAACAGGGTGATCCTTTACATGCTTATATTCAATTGCATTTAGCGCACCGGGTTTATGGAGTATCCCCTTATCCGTTGCGATCTTCCCTATATCATGCAGCACGCCGGCGTTACGAATAGCCTCGACACTGGCAGAGTCCAGACCAATATGGGTCGCAAGCCTTACCGAGAACTCAGAGACCCTCTTTGAATGTCCATGCGTATACGGGTCGTTATAATCCAGGGCCGAGGCCAGACTATACAATACGTTCTGTGCATTCTCCAGCTCATCGAGAAGCCCCTTGAGACGCTCAAAGGACTTTACACGGGCCAGCAACTCGGGCTTTTGAAAAGGCTTGGTTATAAAATCATCTGCCCCGGCCTCTATGCCTTTTATCTTATCCTCTATACTATCCAGGGCCGTCAGCATTATAACCGGCAGCAGACGCGACTCAGGCCTGCTCTTTATGCGGCGACACGTCTCATAACCGTCCATCTTCGGCATAAGTACATCGAGAAGAACCACATCAATATCATTCTCTTCGAGCTTTTGCAGGGCCTCAAGGCCATTGTAGGCCTTCACCACCTCATAACCACGGCTAGACAACAGCCCCTCCAGCAACTCTACATTCTGTATATTATCATCTACAGCAAGAATACGAGCCTTGGTGGCGATCACCGAGTCACCGCGCCTGATGGACCTGTTCGCTGTCTTATTATCTAACGCCACTGCCCACACCTTTCAAACCTCGATTTAAGGCCTTCCATATTAAGGATAATCCGATCAGAAACAAGAACGTAGTTACAATAGTTACACTTCATTCTCTCATTTAGAGAGAAAAGATGCAATAAAAACTCACTCAATACCCATTGTCTTCTTCCCTACGCTATGGCAACGCTGACAATTCCTAAAGCCCTTAGGCTGAAACGCGACCGTACCATGACATCTACCGCAGAACTTACCGTTCCATATATCATACATGGTAAATTTATTGCCACCTTTTTTGGCTTTAAATATACCTGGATGACAGACCTTGCAAGAGAGCCAGTAAGTATGTATTTTATGGGGAAAGAGCACGTTGGCCATGAGCCTGTCATTGATCTGAAAGAGTATGTCGGTATCCAGCATCTCCTCTTCCGGCGGATTTCTCTTAAGCGAGCTAAGCGGATTCAACAGCCCTTCTTCTACAGCCTTTGTCCAGTGCGGATAGCCGTAACTATCCTTGGGAAAGGCCCGCAACGATAGCGGCATACTCTCGATACTACGCTTCTTCGGTGCTATCCACGGATCCGGGATAGCAATCCCCACATCATTTCCTACAACTCTTTTCCTGACTTCTTCTGTAAAAACAACCTCATCGGCCCGTTCCGCTTCTTCTTTTTGACGGGCCCTTTGATCTTTAGCAGCCTTTTTGACCATTCGCATCTGCTTATAGGCATCTTCAGTGCTAAAGGCATAGGTTCTCTTACTATAATAAGGAACGCCTTCGAGTCCTTTAGAGATCTCAGGCTCTTTTACTTCCTTAACAGAGCCAAGACACCCTAGAATAAAAAAAGGCAGGAGTAGTACGGATAAGATTATTGGAAGGCGGAGGTGATGCTTCATCTTTTCTCTTTAAAGACCTGAACCCTTGCACCATCGATAGTATATATGAGGTCAGACTTATCTATATAAATATAGGAAGGATGATATATCTCGCCAGGGGTCACACCCTTTGATAGCAGCGTATACTGCAAAGCACCGAAACGATCATATACCATTACCTGGCTGAGATACCTCTCTACGACGTAGATCAAGCCCTTGCTGTTGACCGCCACGCTTACCGGGAAGACCAGCCCTGCGTCTTTACCACCAAAACGTGTAACAAGTGCTCCCTTCTCATTGAATATATAAATACTGGCTCCAATGGTATCAACGCCATAGACAAATCCCTTTTTATCAACCCTTACATCGTTAAAGCCATAGACCTGCTTGCCCTTGGCCCTTATACTGCGCAAGTAATTGCCACTTTTATCGGCAACTACTATACGCTTGTTCAGCTTATCGACTATATAGAGATTGCCCGAGGCGTCCATGGCAAAGCGCCCTGGCATAAACTTCTCGCGCCCCTCCTTCAACCCCTTAATATTAAAGGCAGTTATGAGCTTATCCTTTATATTGATAAGCTTAAGCGTGCTGTCGCTCGCATCGGTTATAAAGAACTCACCGCTTTTAAGTTTACCGACCGAGACAGGAAGTTTAAAGTTCTCGTGGTTCAGTGCGGCTAAAAAGATGAACTCCTTATCAAAAGATATCAGCCTGTTATTTACGGTATCGGCAACATAAAGCCTTTTTTTATCCTCATCGACAAAGACTGCTGCCGGCTCTCTCATATTACCTGTCAACTCATCACCATCGAGTACTGCGATGGTTATAAGCTCTGCCTTTGCGGCATTAGCAGGCACGGCAGATAAGACTACTATCGCCGAGAAGACAGCCAAAACCAGAGCCGCACGGAATAGTCCTTTAAATAAATTTAGAAAAGCAAACATAAGACCTTCTCCTTAAAGACTAAATCTGATGACACTTTATACAGAGTTCCCTGTCCTTACCGCCGCGCAGGATAAACTCCTCGGGAGAACCCATCGGGTTATGACAGGTCGAGCAATCAAGTGCAGAGCCGGAACGAGGGTCTATAATATCCTTACCTACAGGATGAGTAAAACGCCCCTGCGTTGTATGGCACTGCTCGGTAGAGCAGGTTTCCACACCGGACTTCATAAAATAACGCTCATTAGAGCCATGAGAGTTATGGCAAGACGAACACTGATCGAGCTTACTATGGGTAAAGTTGCTTGTCTCTGCAAACACCTTGGTCTCGCCATGGCAAGTGTAGCAGACTCTGGACTCTTGCCCCTTTAGAAGTGCCGCACCATCTGAGGCATGCGGGCTATGACAATTTATACACGGATTATTGGCAGCACCCGCACCAAGATGGCTGTACCTCTTATTAAAACTATCCATAGTCGGTGCATGACACTTTGAACATAGTCGCGTACTATTGGTCTTTACCTTGCTAGACCCCTTAAGATGACAGGTGCTACAGTTACCGGTTGCAAAGGGTTTATGCAGGCTCTTCTTTAAAATACCTGCGTTATCCGAAGAATGCGGACTATGGCAACTGGCACAATCTGAACTAGAGACATTCAAACCTCCATGGGCATTTAAAAGCTTGGCGCTATTTGACGAATGACACCCCATACAAAGGGCCTTGGTACTTTTTACCAGCAGCCCCGGCCTGTCGGATGAATGCGATGCATGACAGGTCGAGCAATTACCCTTCTTAACCTCTGGATGTACATTCTTTTTACCGGCTATATCTTTTTTAGGATGACACGAGTAACAGGCCTTGGCTCCGACATCCTTGACAAGCCCTTTTTTATCGGTCGAGTGCGCGTCATGACAGGCCAAGCACTGCCCGTCTTTGACCGGCTTATGTATGACCTTGCCCGGCAAGAGCTTGGCCTTTGTATGGCACTTTAAGCACAGATCCTTCAGCTCAGGACCGATTAAGTTCTCATTTTTAGAGGTATGCGGATTATGGCATGCAGTACAAAGTCCCATGGCAACGGGTTTATGTACATTTCTTTTTGATATTATAGAGTTAGCACCCTTATGACAGTTCAGACAGAGTTTTTTTGTGCTCTTCAGTGCTGCCTCTCCTACAGAGGGGTAGAGCGAAAAAGCAAAGAGACACGCAACCAGAGGTAAGGTAAAGACCAAACGCCTCGGGGTAACGACCTTAATAAATCTCATACAGATATTAATCAACATATTAACCAGCCTCTACTGAAAAAATTCCGAATGACTATTTTCTATTGCCTTTCTGTGCGCC
>CAZUFI010000056.1:5820-9552 GCA_964618745.1 uncultured Thermodesulfobacteriota bacterium
TCCTGACACCTGCCACTCTTAACCACCTTATGAACCACTACACCTTCTTTCTCTATATCCTCTTTTAGCTGCTCATGACAGGTAAAGCAAAGACTATCAAGTGGCCTGGCAAGCATTCCTTCAATCTTACTACCATGAGGGCGATGACAGCTCTGACACCTGCCTTTTATTACAGGATCATGAGGAACCTTGCTCTTTAGTGCCTCTTTCTTAACTATACCATGACACTTATTACAGAGCTGCTCGGTAGCCCCTTCCAACTGTACGGGGTTATTACTCGCATGAGCGTTATGGCATTCAAGGCACTTACCTTCTACAAAGACCTTATGAGCCCCGTCGCCCTTGGTCAGCCTTTTCAATGAGTCATGACAGGTAAAACAAAGTGTCTCGCTACGCTCCTTTAAAAGCCTTGGAACCTGCGCTCCATGCGGTGCATGACATTTTGAGCACTCACCTTTTTTAACGACCGGATGTACCGTTACCAAATCATAGCTCTTCTTCTGATCTAGGTGACAACTATAACACAGCTCGCCCTCCGGTGCCGCAAGCACCCCCTTCTGCTCAGAGGCATGCGGGTCATGACAGACTACACAGTTATCCTTTTTTACAGGGTCATGCTCAACCTTTTTACCCTGAAAGCCCGACTGCTCATGGCAGGTATAACAAAGCTCAGCACCCACGGCCTTAAGCACACTCTCATTATCCGAGCCATGGGCATCGTGACACCCGGTGCAAGAAGACTGCTCTATAGCACTGTGCAGGTACTTTTTTTCGTGCTCTACCTTTGCCTCTGTATGGCAACTATAACAGAGCGGTTTTTCTGCGGTACGCAGCTCAAATTGATAATCCGAGACATGAGGGTTATGACAAGTGCTACACTCGCCATCTGCAGAAGGCTTATGCGGCACAGTCCTATCAAACTCATTGATATTGACAGAATGACACTTCTGACAAAGCGCACGCCCGGACTCAACCGTGCCAAGCGGCTCTGCGGAGTCAGGCGGATTATGGCAGTCAGAACATTTACGCTCGGTAAAAGGCGCGTGGCTAAAGTCACGCACAAGGTTTTCGCCGTCACTGGCATGCGGCGTATGGCAAGACAAACAATCAGTGCCCTCTACATTATACTCACTATGAGCCGTATTCAAAAGCCCATTTGAAGGATCATGACATTTAACGCAAAGCTCATTGCCCTTGGCAAGCAACCCGAAGCCGTGCTCTGAGGAATGTGGGTCATGGCAACTGGAACAACCGTTAAGTACGGCCTGGTGTGTGTTTTGTTTTTCAAATAGATCGCGCTCATGGCAGGTGTAGCAAAGATCATTGCCTTGTGTACGAGCGAGCCCTTTAGCAGAGGAGGTATGTGGATCGTGACATTTCAGGCACTCACCTTTGGCAACAGGCTCATGCAGCTGACCTTTTTCGATCTGAGGTTTCTGATCGGTATGACACTGATAGCAGAGCTTAGAGGCATTGTCTTTAAGTAGCAACGCACCTATCAGACCATGAGGAATATGACAGGCCTCACAGTTTTTCTCTACAACAGGGGCATGAGTATTACCCTTGGAGTACTGGGCAAACTCCTGCGTGTGACAATCGACACAGACCTTACGCATTACCTTGCCTTGAGACTGCGGCATGCAACCTGAGATAAAAAGGCCTGCCGCAACAACCAGAGCAAGCACCAAAAAACGCCTGATAATCAAGACTACCCCTCCTTGGGTCTAACGATTATTACTTCCTTAAGTGCTTTTTCATTAATCTTTATGGGGACAGTCTTCCTTAAACGCTTAAGATACTTCTTATGGATAGCAATAAACTTTTCTGCCCCGAGCTTCCTGTCTATATCTGCTCTAACCGAGTTATACGGCTTAAGGTCTCCTGGTTTTGCATCCAGACGCTCCATAACGGAATGACCATACTCCATCTTGAAAGGCCCTATCAGGTCACCGTCACTGGCATTGGCCGCTGCCATTGCTATGTCCACAGAGAGTCTGGCGGCTGAGACCCAGCCAAGCTCCCCCATCTTGTCTTTTGTCGGATCAAGCGAGCGCTCTCTGGCAAGATAACCAAAGTCCGCGCCCCTCTTTAGCTCACTAACAATACTTGCTATCTCTAATTCTTCGCCGACAAAGATCATTCTGAGCTTATAGCTGGCCGGAGTGCTGAACTCTTCTGGATTATCCTTGTAGTATTGCATGATATCTTCTTCTTCAATCTTGACAAGAGGCAATATCACCCTTCGGTTAAATAGATCCAGCAGACGTTTTCTCCTGTATTTCTCAATAGACGCCTGTACCGTAGGTAAAGACTCATAACCACGGCCAAAGGCCTCTTTATCCAAAAGCTTGTGCAAAATAAGATTATCCAGGGTTTTTCTCAAAAGTTTAGCGTCATGCTGGCTCTTACCCCTTAACTCACGCAATAGTTCTATGGCTAGTATCTTCTCACCATCGACAACAGCGACGACTCTCGTATGCAGCTTTTCGTCGGTAGAGGAGAAGGCCTTTAAGGCCTTGGTCTTGATATTTATACTGGCCTGTTCACGCAGCTCTTTAAAAAACTGAACCTCGCGAGCCTTATTCTTGATCTTGGTGAGTTTTTTCAGTGCCGCCTGTCTAGGCTGAGTAGTAGGGCTGTGCGGGTCGGCCTTCTTTGCAGACTCCTCCCCTTGCGCTTCAGGATCCTCTGTAATACCTTGCAGTTCAAGTTCAGCCTTAATATCATGCTCCGTGACCTTTACCTTCTCCAGTATCTCTTCGCGCTTAAGCTCACCAAGAAAAAGATTGAGTTTAAAATTATAGATCAACCTCTGGAAGCCCTCTTCTTTATCAAGGCCCAGACGCACACACTCATACACCATTAACTCGTTATCTATAAGTTCGTCAAGGTATTTGGCAAAGCTATGTTTATCAAAGGAAGTTCCCTTGGTCAATGCCTTACCAACACGGCTGGAGGTATGCAGTTTCCTAACAGAATTCTCAAAATCAGCTAATTTTATAGAGACCGTGCCTACCTTGGCTATATAGGGTTCTTCTTTTTTCTTTTTGGAAAACCACGCGGCATCAACATTGGTAGAGAAACTTATAAACAAGAATATAGCGAGAAGAATTGTCACAGACACACCCACTTTCGATGCAACCGCAGCACGTGCAGAGCAGAACAAGGAAGACCCAGAACTAACAACAAAACGACATACCTCAATAGATTCTGTAATACGCAACAATAATCACCCCTACCACTTAATCTTTTTAATCATATGCCTGACAACTTTTTGAGCCAGAGCATTGGCACTCCTGACCTTACCCACCCCAAAGGCTATGATATAGTCATCGCCAGACTTGTTGTCACTTGCTGACCACACGATAGTGCCTGTCTCCGAATCTACGAGCCTTGCCGTTATCGAGACCCTCGGCGAGCTACGGGCTCCGTCATCAAAGGCATCTACAATGCCCACCAAGACCCCGTCTACCCCAAGCCTTCTACCCAGGATCTTTATCCTGTCTATCCCCATCTCGCCAACAACACTTACATTTTCATGAAGCATAAACTGAATGACATTGCCAGGCTCTTCCACCCTGTAGCGACCATCTATAAAGATTTCGGTGACAAAATTATTAGCTACCATCTTGCCGGCATCTCGCCTTTCGCTGATATTATAAAAAGGCAAAACAGCAATCTTCTTTAACTCACCTGAGGCAAGAACCTTCTCGTAAGTTGAGCTTTCTCTGG
>CAZUFI010000057.1:0-1056 GCA_964618745.1 uncultured Thermodesulfobacteriota bacterium
AAACTTTTGTGACGTTAGAGGCCTGGGGTCCTTTTGGGCCCTGAATTATATCAAACTCTACCTCTTCGCCTTCCTTCAGGGTCTTGAAACCATCGCCGGATATGGCTGTGTAGTGAACAAATACCTCTTCACCTGACTCCTGCTGAATAAAGCCGAAGCCCTTGGTTTCATTAAACCACTTCACATTTCCATTCGCCATCTTGTAAATCCTCCTTGCATTTGTTAAAGCTTTATCGCCGATACTATAAAAAAACGGCCTTGGAAGGTTACTCCGGCCTTCCAGGACCGACAAGTGTCCAATGCCAAAATCAACTTCCAAAAACCACTACACACAATTACGATAAAATCCTACCAACAGATAATAAATAAGTCAAGGATTTTATCAATTAACTTAACCTATTGTTATTTTAAAAGTTCTGATACATTTACAATAGTTATCCCTGCTTCTAGCAGCTCTGCCTGAGTCTCGGTTAAGACCTCAATGGTTTCAGGATAAGGATGTCCTATTGCTATGGCCGTGCCCCTGCGCTTGACTATCCTTATAAACTCTCTAAACTGGCCTTCAATATAAGCTTTATCCTGCTCATTATCCAAGAATACATCTCTTGAGGCCGTCTTTATGCCATACCGAACGGCGAGCTTTCCTGCTACAGATCTGGGTGAGGTCTTACTGTCTACAAAGAAGAGTCCCCGCTCCGCGAGAACCTCAAAGACAACCGCCATACCCTCTGCATCCTCGGTAAACCTGGAGCCCATATGGTTGTTAATACCTTTGATTTCAGGGAGATCGCGCATATTCGCGACCAGACGCTCACGAATCTCATCAGGGGTCATTGCGGTATAAAGTGCCCCCTTACCCGGCCTATAGACCGCAGTATTACCCGGCTCCATTGGCTGGTGCAGCATAACCTCAAAGCCCTGATCGGTGGCCTCTTTGACAATCCGGCTGGAACTGCGAAGATATGGCAGCACAGCAAAGGTCACCTTATAGTCAAGCTCGGCGAGGCTTCTGAACCTGCTCATACGAGCACCCATATCATCTATGATAATCGCGCC
>CAZUFI010000057.1:1156-7816 GCA_964618745.1 uncultured Thermodesulfobacteriota bacterium
AACTAATACCAGAGCCACACCGGCCAGAAATGAAATTACAAGGAGGGCGACCAATAATGCCCGCCCTCCTTTTTTACCTCTATCTTTATCTGCCATATTCCTTTATCGGTCACACCAAGGGCAGCCGAGTACCGACCACCTGCAGTAAGACCGACCCACCTGTTGAAACTATCTGGCCTTTGACATTGTTCCTTTAAACAGATGCCAGCTCTTTAGATAATCCAGTGCTCTCTTCAGCTGTATCTCTCTTATATTCTCGGTAATCTTACCCTCGTCAATGACCAGACGCTTGTTTTTATCTTTAGTTTTGTCTTTAGATTTGGCTTTGATTTTGGTTTTGGCTTTGGTTTTAGCTTTAACCTTTGCCTTGTCCTTACCGGCACTCTTTGCTGCTATTTCATGATCACCCTCAAGATGACCGTCCAGATCCTTCTCTTTCAGGTAATGATTATCCGAGTTACCTACCAGGATATCCGGCTCTATGCCCTTTGCCTGAATAGACCTTCCAGAGGGCGTATAATACTTGGAGGTTGTAATGCGCACAGCACTACCGTCTGAGAGAGGTATTATGGTCTGTACCGAGCCCTTGCCAAAGGTATTGGCACCGAGCACCACGGCCCTCTTATGGTCTTGCAGCGCACCAGCTACGATCTCGGATGCGCTGGCACTGCCCTCATTGACCATTACAACGATTGGATAATACGGGTGCGTGCCAAATCGGTCGGCTGTAAACTCCATGCTTTGCCCCCGGAGTCTACCTTTGGTCGAGACGATAACACCGCCGCTTAGAAACTTATTAGAGACCGATACGGCCTGTGGGAGCAGCCCGCCCGGGTTATTGCGAAGATCAAGAACCAGCCCCTTCATCTTGCCGGTTTTAGAGCCAAGTGCGACCAGAGCCTTCTCCAGATCAATAGTAGTCTTCTCCTGGAACTGCGTAATCCTTATGTAACCAAAGCCATCGCCAAGGTCTTCAAACTTAACACTCTGAATCTTTATGATATCGCGCACAACATCAAAAGCCTTTGGCTTTTTAAAGCCGTCCCTCATTATCCAGAGCTTAACCGGCGTGCCACGCTTGCCGCGTATCAGCTTTACGGCATCACCAAGGCTCATATCCTTGGTCGGCTTATTCTCGATCTTTACGATAAAGTCCTTTGCCTGAAGCCCTGCCTTAAAGGCCGGAGTATCCTCTATCGGAGATACCACCATTAAAATCCCATCCCTTATACCTATCTCTATGCCAACACCGCCAAAAGACCCTTTTGTATCTATCTGCATCTCTTTATAATCATCAGGAGTCATAAAAGAAGAATGCGGATCCAGATCCTTGAGCATCCCCTTAACCGCGCTATAGACTAGCTCATTTATTTCGGTATCATCGGTATAGTTATCCTGTACAATCCCGATGACATCGGTAAAGATCCTTAGACTCTCATACTCTTTACTGGTTGCAGCCTTTGCATCTGTCGTTACAGTCGCAAAAGAAAAAACAACAAAAAGTAAAAGTGCTATTAACGGTAGACGCCGACCAAACAAAGTGCTCGGCCTGACTTGCCGAGACGGTTTTTTTGTATACATTGAGAAAAACCTCCATTTACAGGGTATAAGTGATAATAATACCGCTAAATCCTTAATTAATCAAGATATAATATTAGTACCAAGTAACTAAAAAGACCTATATAACGATCTATTCCAGCCCCCGGGCACTACGTACTACATTTAATCCATAAGCTTTATATCTGTATACTCGCCATTGGTCTGAAGCGTAATAGTAATGGTTTTTCCTGTACGGTTTCTCCAGAACCAGCCGTGCGAGCCATCAAAGGCCGCGACAAGCGTGCCTTTGCTCTTCTGCTCAGAGCCTTTCCGGTAGCTATGATAGTCTATATCCAGCTCTTCGGAGTCCCCGTGAAGATCAAAGTTGGCCTTACCCCCGTCTGTCCACCAGGTATACTGCACCTCGCCGTCTTTACTCATAGAAACCTTGATCTCTGCGCTGGCATCCGGCGCGAGCGTTACCAGCATCTGGTGGTTTAACGCACTCGGCACGGCCTCTGCCTTAAGCTTAGCGGCCTGAACAAATTCTTCAATAGCCTTTGTCTTGGCGACGATTGCATCTTCTTTGGCCTGCATATTAACCAGCTCATCGGCAAGTTCTTTGGCAAGTGAGGCCTTTATCTCACCCATCTTTTGAAGTCCCAACATGTTGCCGACCCCTGTCGGGTCAACCCCGTATTCAGCCGGCAAGACAACAACCAGCAAAAGCACGGCGGCGACGACCGCTGCTATGATCGTTGATTTTATGAGCTTTCCTGTAGAGGGCAACTCTTGTTTGGATGGAATATTTGAGTTATACATTTAAAATCTCCTTGTATAGATTCATTAAGTTGTTTTTTTAAGAGATAAAGTAACCCGTCATCTGGTAGCCGACAAAGACAAAACCCAGCATCATCAGCACAGTATTTGCCGAGTAGGCATAGCGCATAAAGCTACTGGAACGCCGCCAATAGGTTATCAAGATCAATATCAGGGCAAGGGCTAGGACCTGGCCAAGCTCAACACCTATATTAAAGGATATGAGGTTTACCAAAAGCCCGTCGGGCGAGAGTTCATAGTCTATTATCTTGGTAGCTAGCCCAAGGCCATGGAAAAGCCCGAAGATCAGGGTAGCCAGCTTGGTGTTGGGCTGAAACCCGAACCAACGCTGGTACGCGCCCATATTGTCCAGAGCCTTATATACAATAGAAAAACCAATTATGGCATCGATGATATAGGCATTGATGCTTATATCCAGCAGAACTCCGCCAAGCAGCGTAACTACGTGACCGACGGCAAAGAGGGTTACGTAGATACCGACATCCTTAAAGCGGTACAAGAAAAATATCACACCCAAAAGAAAGAGCAGATGGTCGTATCCTGTTATCATATGCTTTGCACCGAGATAGACAAAAGGCACCGGCAACGCGCCGGTTATCTCCTGGATATACCCTTTATCTCCGGCCGTAACGCCGTGCGCAAAGGCATCAGGTACTGCTACCAGGACTATAGCGGTAACTACTGATAGCCCGAAAAGCACGAACAGGCCTTTCCTGTTTGTAAATAGTTGAAGAAAATTATTCATTGACAGACGCTCCTATTGAAAGGTTGCTGTTAATAGATCTATTCAAAAAAAAGAAGGCTTTATGTGGTCTGGATAAGCCAACTAGATGCCGAGTGCCGCTGAGTTGCCGCTGAGTTCCAAAAACAAAGTCGGGTATACCCTTAGATCAGCAAACGCCCGGTTGTTATATAGAGTGGGGTAGAATAAGAAAAACCTCGATTGTAATCAAACCTAACCAGCCATTTTACTGATATTCTCTCGAAGTCATAGTAGGCGAGAACGCTTGGCAAATAAGCAAGACCTCTGCCATGCCTTGAAGAAGACAGTTCCGGCTGCAGAGGGCCGTGTAAATCTATGTGCAGGTAATCAGTAAAATGAGTAAAAAAAACAGGATTGGTTATACGATCACCGGCTTGATCCTGTATCTTATGAGAGGTATCTAGGTGACTGTGACTATGGCTGTGGCTGTGAGTTTCAGCATGAGAAGTCTCTTGATGATTCACTTCACTACTATTATGCATCTCATGCAGAAGGTCATGCGGCACCAGCTGAGCAAATGCCGGGAGGGCCTGAAATACAATCAAAAACACCAACAATAATCTTTTCATAATTATTAAGCCTACCATAGTTTAAAAGAATTACAATACACAGTGGCTCTACTTTATCTCACCTGGATAGAGATAAAAACAAAGACAAGACAAGGACTTCCTATCTGGTAGCCAACCATGCCATCGGGTCACGCGGCACGCCCTTTCGCCTGAGTTCAAAGTAAAGCCCGGTTAGGTCCTTCGGCCCGGAGTCTCCAACCAGTGCTATCGTCTGGCCGGACTCGACCTGAAGGCCTTTCTCAACCAGTATCTCCGAGAGGTAGGCAAAGAGAGTATAGTAGCTTCCACCGTTATCCATGATCAGTACCTGACCGTACCCCTTAAGCCAACCCGCGTAGACGACCCTGCCGCTATAGACGCTCCTTACCTCTGAGCCATAATCCGCCTTTATTACGATACCGTTATTAAAGGTTATGGTCTTGAACTTTGGATGGCGTTTCTTACCAAACGAGGATATAACGCGCCCTCTGACAGGCATCGGCAGCTTACCCATCATCCGGGAAAACTCACTGGAGTCTCCCGTAACGGCGGCCCTGCCAAGATCCTCCATAACCCTAGTGAGATCGGCCTCGGCTGCCAGAAGCTCCTTTAAAAGGGCGGTGTGCCTGTCTTTCTTTCGTCTTACTGAGCTTAATAACTTTCGCTTGGCACGCCGGGCCTTGGTGGCCTCGGCCTGTTTTTTACTGGCTCTCGCGCGTGTATCCAGAATGTCTTTTTTTATAGACGCAAGCTTTTTTCGCTGCGTGCCAAGATCTATAATGTTACGCTCGGCGCCGTCTATCAGTTCCAGATCCGAGCCCATAACAGTTGAAAGATACCTGAACCTTCGCAGGTCGTCGGGGGTAGAAAAAGACGCAAATAACACAGGCGTTGCCCTGCCCGAGCGCATCTTATAAATTGCCCGCAGCCGAGTTGCCAGAACCAGCTGATAGGCCTTTTTTTCTTTACTCAGAGCCTTTATCTTTTTATCGGTCTTAGATAGATCCTTCTTAGCACGCCTGAGCCTGCGGTTGATCTTCTTTAGTTCTTTCCTGTGCCTGGAGATGGAAATGGCAACCTTATCAAGCTCTGAGAGAAGGCTCTTTTCTTTCTTACCGAACTTCTTCGTCTCGCCCCGCTCCTGCTGAAGCCGCTTTTTTATCGCCTCCAGCTCCTTTGCCGTATTAGTGCCTCCCTTGCCTTGACTACCATCTGCGCTAAGAGCCAGATCAGGCAGGGTAAAGGCCAGCAGAACCATTATAATTATAAATATACGCATACGCCTATACCTTTAAAAATCTGCCAAGCGAGAAGATACTGCCGACTACGCCAAGGATAAGACCGCCGAGCAAGAGTAAGATAAATAAAAGCAACGAAGAAAAAGGATTATCAAGGATAAAGACCAGCTCTTTCGGGATATAGATGCCAAGCACGAGATCTCCTACAAAGAGCGCGACAAGGGCTATCAGGCCGCCTATCACGCCCTCGGCGATTCCTTCTATCAGAAAGGGCGTCTTTATATAGATATTCGGCGCACCGAGATAACGCATAATCTCGATCTCATCACGCCGGGCGTAGACTGCAAGCCGAATAGTATTTGAAATTATAAAGATGGTCGCAGCCCCCAGAAAGAGACCCAAAAAGACTGCGGCGGCCTCCATAAAACCAAGTATCGCACCGAATCTTTCCGCCCACTCCGTGCCGTGCTGAAGATCCTCTACCCAAGGCTTGTCCTTTAAAGACTCAACGACCAGCCGTATATCCTTTGCGGTTATCTTATCTGCTGCGAGCCGAATCTCAAAAGAGGCCGGCAGAATATCAGGAGATACACCTTCAAGCAAGGCCAGATTATCCTTCATCTCTGTCTTGAGTATCTTAAAGGCATCTTTTTTCGAGATGTACTCAACACTTACTACGCCAGCCAACCCGGCAATCGTCTTCTGGAGTTCTTCAACGGCCTTTGCGTCAACGCCCTTCTTGGTCGAGAGCGCACCGTCCTTTACATAGACCACGATATGGGTTCTATCCCCCATACCCTCGACAAATGAATTCAGGTTGGCAAAGATAATTATAAAAAGGCTGAATATCGCGAGCGCAAAGGCAACAGTCAGCGAAGACAATACCGTTGTAACGATATTCTCCTTCAGCCCCCTTAGCCCGTCTATCACGGTATATATCATCGCCGTAGTGCTTATCACCTCTTCGTAAGCCTCCCGCCGTGCAGATTGATCGTCCGCTTACCCATGCGCTCGATCATCGCCTGATCATGAGTGGCTATAACAACGGTCGTCCCACGCGAGTTAACCTCTTGAAAGAGCTGCATCATCTTTAGCGCAAGCTCCGGGTCGAGGTTACCGGTCGGTTCGTCGGCAAGGAGAATAGCGGGGTCTTTTACGAGGGCTCGGGCAACGGCAACACGCTGCTGCTCTCCGCCCGAGAGCATCAGAGGCTTAAAATTTGCACGGTGCTTGAGGTTTACATAGGTCAGTGCCTTCATCACACGCGAGCGGATCTCTGCGTTACCGAGCCCCAGAATCCTGAGCGTCAGGGCAACGTTATCAAAGACTGATTTTGTATTTATGAGTTTAAAGTCCTGAAAGATAAAACCGATCTTTCGGCGAAGCCCCGGAACCTCGCGCGCGGGCAGGCGAGAGTAGTTACGCCCGTCAACTATTACCTGACCTGATGTTGCCTGCTCAGAGCCGAAGATTACATTTAAGAGCGTAGACTTGCCAGCACCACTTGAGCCGGTGACAAAGACAAACTCCCCCTTCTCTATCTTTAGAGAAAGATCAGCAATGGCCGGCACGTCGCCCTCGTAGTCCTTGGATACATGGAAGAGTTGAATCATTAAGGTATTTTTAAATTCCTCTTTTAAAATCCCACAGTCTGAGACGGCCTAAGGCTTTTCCAGAGAGGGAGGTGAAAACAAAAAATAAAGACCAAATAATCGGACAAACTTTGAATTAT
>CAZUFI010000057.1:7916-9506 GCA_964618745.1 uncultured Thermodesulfobacteriota bacterium
AGATTGCCACGTCGGCTGAGGCCTCCTCGCAATGACAAACAATATAATTACAAACAAAAACAAAAAAAGCCCCGTCTACCAAAGATAGACGGGGCTTGGTATTTATGTATCTTTAAAGTCTTACGACCTCTTGAACTTCTTCCTAAATAATACGCCCCCTACAAGCCCAGCGCCAAAGACAAGCACTGCTGCCTTCCCCGTCTTTATGATTAATCCTCCCAGCACAGGAAAGCTGCGTTTGTATTTCAGGGCCAGAGCTGCCATCACCTTTTCACCCCCTGCCCCTAGACTTTCCTATATGCCCACGGCTTTTACAAAAGAACCCTAGTTACTACAAGTTCGTATTGCTTGCTGCCACGTTCGGTTTTTTGTTAGCTCTTCTTCGAAACATTGGACCGTTGAGGTTGCATTCTCTGAGCCCTCACAAAGGTCCAGGGCGTTTTCCCATTTCCATTCAGTACCGCCACCCCAGTTGACTCCGCCATGCATGACGCGCTGAAAGCAAGCCGCCGGCTCACCTGAGTTTTCTGCGCCACGACACAGGCGTTCGATATTCGCCTGATTCCATTGTTTAGTTCCTTCATAGTCCCATGCGATTTCACCCTGGACATATGCAGAACATTTTTTATCACTATATCCCAATGTTAACTTAGAATAGTGCATTATCGCATCGTCTGCATATCGCATAAGAACATTACCATTCCAGTTTTTCTTAAAACCTTCTTTTGCAGGATCTCTAGAAGGATCGTGCAATACGCCAAGAATATCCTCCGAGGTATATAGATCGTCAGCTAACAAATCGATTGTTATTCTTCTACGCCCCCGTGAATCGATGGGATGGCCACCACCTACCATTATTCTCTTCAAACCCACCATTTGCACATAGTCATTTGCAGCAGGTCTTCTACTAGACTCGGGTATCAAAGGTGTGTATTCCAGCTCAAGGGTGGCACTATGGATAATGATGTCAATCTGGATAAGGTCCGGGTCTGCGTCTTTGAATGCCCTCCATTGAGGCCGGTCAAGGCGAAAGCTGTGAAACCATACCGTACGTTCTTCACTACCCTCACCCATAGAAGGACCTCGGCCATAACCGCTGATAAAGAATCCTCCATTAGCTATGCTGGCTGAGGGCGGCCCAACGGCTGGTCTATCATATACTCCTTCAACAACTGATACGAGTTCTCCTGCATTGGCTGACGGTATGGCAATTAAAAATATAACAAAGATAGAGAGTACAAAAGTACCTTTTAGTAAATATTTCATAATTAGCTCCTATTGACTTTATCTATTTGACTTTATCTACGATTTCGCCAATAAACCGAATATCTTTCCACTTCAACCACTTGGTTTATTAGCATCCAAAAGCAGTTTATCCTTAGTCGTTACTTGAGTCGTTACTTGCCTTTATTTGCCTTTACTTAAATAGTCAGCAGGAATTAATTCCTGCTACAGCTCTTCCAATACTCATATTTGTAACAGAACGACTTGACCATAGCCGCAATGAATCTCCGTCAATTTTAAATATTGCCCTCTTAACCTCCATTTATAATTTGATTGCTCAAAATATTATATGCCCACGGAATAGCA
>CAZUFI010000058.1:0-9477 GCA_964618745.1 uncultured Thermodesulfobacteriota bacterium
CCGGCTATTATAGACGAGCAGAAGCGGTCATTAAATACGATCTGCATTCTCTCGCCTACACTCAGTGCTATACCCCCGGAGTTGGAAGAGGACATCATCGTAATAGAGCTTTCGCTGCCGGAGTATGACGAGATAGAAGAGCTTGTTAAAGAGACCTACGGTCATCTTATCCCCACGACCTGGCATGCCTCTACAAAATCCATCCTTTATAAATCCTTACAGGGGCTTTCGCTGGATAATATCAAGCGAGTCGTGCGGAAGGCCATCAGCCAGAACAACGGTATCTTGAATGAGGACTGCATAAAGCATATCCAGGATGAAAAGCAGCAGATTATAAAAAAACAGAAGATCCTTGATTATTATCCGCACCGAGAGACGATGGATCATGTCGGTGGCCTTGATGACCTTAAGCAGTGGTTTATCGAGCGCGAGCATGTCTTTCGTCTCAGCAAAGATAAGATAGAGAGCTTCGGGCTGGAGATACCAAAGGGGCTTTTGCTGATCGGTGTGCCGGGCTCGGGTAAGAGTCTTTGTTGTAAGGCGATAGCCGGGATCTGGAACCTGCCGCTGCTAAGAATGGATGTGGGCAAGTTATTTGGTTCAACCGTTGGCGAGAGTGAAAAGAACCTTAGGCGTAGTATTCAGCTGGCAGAGGCGGTTAGTCCGTGCGTGCTCTGGATCGATGAGATAGACAAGGCATTTGGCGGCGTGACTGGTTATCAGGGTGATTCCGGGACGCAGTTGCGTGTCTTCGGGACATTTATAACGTGGTTGCAGGAGAAGGAAAAACCTGTCTTTGTAATCGCTACGGCGAATGACCCGCAGAACCTGCCGCCGGAGATGTGGCGTAAGGGAAGGTATGACGAGGTCTTTTTTGTGGATCTGCCAAGTGCCGAGGAGCGTGAAGAGATCTTCAGGATTCATCTGGAGCGAAGAAGTCAGCGTCCGGGTAGCTTTAATATTAATGAGCTTGTACAGAACTCGCAGGGCTATACCGGTGCCGAGATCGAGCAGGCCGTAAAGGACGCGGTCGTTACCTCTTTTAATGTTCTGCATAGCGGTAAGACTTCTGATGAGGCCGATAACGCAATCGAGGATATGGACGCTCTTGATGTGAATCAAGAGATGTTGCTGGCCTGTGTGCGTAAGATCACTCCGCTCTCAGTCCTTAAAAAAGAAGAGATAGAGGCCCTGAGGAACTGGAGTCATCAGAGGGCGCGGCCCGCTTCGCGGTCCTTGTTTATGCAACGTGCTGAAATTCTGGGTGAGAAAGAAAAGCGTACTATCGCAATCCATGAGGCCGGCCATACCATGATGATGTGGAAGTACTCGGGTAAGACACCTGTCTTTTTAAGTGTTGATAATAATAAAAATTATTCGGCTTTTATCAATAACGACGAGTCGCTTATTAATACCTATACAAAGCGTGACCTGGAGATGGAGATCGGTGTTGTGCTTGGTGGTCTGGTCGCGGAGGAAGAGTTCTGCGGGCGTGAGATGCAGACCGTAGGGGCTTCGCAGGATCTGGTCGAGGCCACGGCAAAGGCAAAGAAGATGGTCGTTGAATATGGCTTTGGCGATATAATGAGTGATACGACTATGGTTGAGTTGCAGGACTACGCGCTGACCTCAGGCAAAGATGTTATAGATGATATTCAGAAGATAGTCGGTACGGCCAAGGAAGAGGCCGAGGATTGTATAGCAAAGAACAAAGAGGTTCTAGAGAGGTTCGTCGAGATATTGATGGCCGATGTTATTATGAATAGTGATGCCATAAAGGGTTTCTTTGCAAAAAATCCTGTAAGTTAGGAGGGAGCAATGTCATTTTATGCTGTAGTGCAGACCGAGCTTACCGAAAACAAGTTTATAATGCTGGCGCTAGAAGAGTTAAAGGAGCGCGGAGAGATAACGAGCTTTAGAATAAATAAAAATGATTCTATCGATGTTGATCGTAGCGGCGATAAGATTGTAATAAAGCTTGACGCAAAGACCAAGCAGTATCAGTTTGCAGGGGACTCAAGGGTGGTAAGCTCTTTCTCAAAGAGGTTTACGCAGATATACGCGTTAATGTCTATTAAGGATAGCCTGCCGCTTGACTTTGAGATAGAGAGCGAGAGAGAGATTGGTGGAGAGATAAGTCTGATACTGAAAGGTTGAGTTGGCTGAAATGAAGGTCGTCGGAGTGGCATAAATACAGTGATCTAGAGCAAAGTAGCTTTGGAGGGGTATTATGGGTAAGGAAATAAAGATCAAGATAAATGCTGATGGAAAGGTCGAGATAGACTCAACGGTCTTTGATGATTGTAAATCAGTGGCCGACCATCTGGCAAAGATCCTCGGCAAGGTCGAGAAGTTCAGCGTCAAGGAAGATGACGAGCTCGATGAGTTGATTAAGATAGAGAGTACAGAGTAGGCCGGGGCAGGTAGGGTAAGGGGGTACTTTTGATAAATATACATTCGGTATTGCCGCGCTCAGAGATAAACGGGCCGGGCGCGAGGATGGTGGTTTTTTTCCAGGGCTGCAACAGAGGATGCCCCGGTTGTTTTAATCCGCAAACCCACTCGCAAAATTCAAATAAATCAACTAGCGTAGCTGAATTATTCTCTGATTATTTTAAGGAGTCCACGCCAAATACAGGTGCGGCTATTGAGGGAGTTACCGTTGGCGGCGGCGAGCCATTTATGCAGCCCGAAGGTCTTTACGAACTATTGAAGACCGCAAAGACAGAGTATGCTCTGACGACTGTGGTCTATACCGGTTACTGCAAGGATGAACTTTTAGCTAAAGACGGTATGGCTGAGATATTTAATTTTATAGATGTGCTGGTGGACGGGGCATTTCAGAAAGAAGATAAAGAGTCGAGCTTGCTGGCAAGAGGCTCGACAAATCAGACCTTTCATCTGTTAAGTAGTAGGTATAAAGAAAAAGATTTTTTAATGAAGGGTCGGCTTGAGATTATTATAAGTAAAGACGGTACTATTACCAAGACCGGCTTTAGTCGCATAGACTAGGCGACTAATCGGTGTAGGTGGATTTAGAATAAATGAAAAAGTTAACGGAGTTAAAAGAAATGTTAGATGCTATTCGCACCGCTGGTAGCGAGATGGAAAAAAAGGTCGCTGTTCATAGATTGCTTTCTGAGGTTTATACGCAGGGTAACGCCGAAGGTACGGATGACCCTGAGCAATATGACGCGCTGGTCTCGGGGTTTTGCAGTCCCGAGATGCTGAAAGAGTGTTTTGACCTTATTCATAGTATTGAAAATACAGATGAAAAATGCAATGCCATCCTTGAGTTTACTCGTGTTATTCCAAAGACAGGTGCATTTGCCGCACTTTATATGCTCGCTCTGGAAGAATCGGTCGAGGCGATACTTTTTCGAGATGAGACGCCTGTGCATAAGAAGTCGGCACTGACTCGCTTAATTGACGGTGTGCCCAAGAGCACGGAGTTTGACGCCTCTTATAAGTTCATAATGGAGAATGCCATCGACGTGGCAGATAAGATCGAGGACAGGGTCGCCAGACGTCACGCCCTGGTCGAGATATCCAAAGACCTTATGGATAGAGAGAACCTCGAAGACGTTGCACTTCTTGCGCGTGAAACTGCTCTTGGTTTTGCCGAGATCTCGGGTTATAAAAAATACTCGCTTGAAGAGGTCTCTCTTGAGTTGCCCAAGCCCTGCGATCTCAAGTTTTATGTAGAGAGGACGTTTCTTGGTGTTGCGTTTAGCCTTCCGAAGAGGGGGAGGTTTTTGGATCTCTATAAAAAGGCCATAGAGTATGCAGTTGATTCGGTCAAGTCCCTTAATGAGCCGGTCTATCAGAAGTACGCACTTGTCTTTATCGCCCAGGAGCTTCGAGGACAAGATCGTTTTGTTGATCTATACAGGCAAACACTTATGGGGGCGGCTGAGGTGACGCTTCAGATACGCGACCCTTTTCCGCGCCAGCGCGCTCTGCTTGATATGCTTGAGTGCATTCCAAAAGAAGAATTTTTCTTCCCTGTTATCTCTCGCATAATAGAAGAGACCTTGCCTTTCTTTTCCTTCAAGAGTCGCATGGACGACCTTGAGGCAATGGACGTCATTGATTATATCATCGTCGCAGAAGAGCGGAAGATGAGCGAGAGTAAGACAAAGAGATATACCCGGTCCAACTATGCTGAGGTCTTCGCGAAGGAGCTAACGGGTTTTATAGAGCATATAAATGATACGCGCCTTATCGAGGTCGTTAAGCCATATACTCACGCATGGGTACGCCCGGTTGCCTTAAGAGATGCCCTTAGAGAAGTAGTCAAGCATCTGGAAGAGCTGCGTAAAAAATATACCGGGGCCGAGCTTTCTTTGCCGGTCTTTATTCGTGAGGAGTTCCCTGATTTTAAGGGAAAAGGGGTAGACGGAAAAGGCGGAAAGGTAGTTGCAAAGGATACGATAGCGATTGATCTGGGTGCAACAAATACGGTTATTATGCGTAAGAAGGTCAATGCTCCGCCGGAATTTTTAGCACTTGATGGGATCTCGGAGAAATATGGCGAGAGTTTTATCGTACCGACCCTTATGGATAAAAACAGTGATGCCATTGGCGCACAGGCCCCTGAAGGTGCTCTGGCCCTTAATATTAAAAAACTACTACTTCTCTGTAGCGATGACGGACGCGCCCTCATGGAACGGTATTTTGGAATCTTATACGAACAGATTAAAGCGGTTACCGGTCAGAAGTCAGGCTGGCTCTCCAGGTTGTCGGGAAGGTCTGCGGAGAGGCTTTGCCTGACGGTGCCGGTTGGCTTTCATGGTTACCGAAAGGCTCTGGAAGAAATCATACAGAAGATTGCCAGGGGCGCAGAGGTCGAGTTTATCGAAGAACCGCTTGCCGCAGCCATTGGGTATCAGGTTACGGAGGAGCGTGAAAAGCTATTTATGGTCCTGGACTTTGGAGGGTGCACGCTGGATGTAATGCTCCTTCGGTTAAGCTCTGAGGAGGTTCATGTCGTTGCAAAGCCTGATCGCTCTCGAATGCTTGGTGGTAAGGATATTGATAAATGGCTGGCAAAGTATATAGAAGAGCAGAGCGGGGTAAAGAGTGATCTGATATCTCCCCGGTTGCTCAAGGTCGCCGAGGGTATAAAGATAAAACTCTCTGAGTACAAGACTGTGGACTTTGATTGGCAGGGTAGTGATACCTGTAAGCTGTCCAGAGAGGACTTTGAAGGAATACTAGAAGGCCATGATTTTTATAAGGCTCTGGACCGTGAGCTATCTTATGTGATGAAAAAGGCACGGAAGGTCGGTGTTACTATAGATATGGTAGAGGGGGTATTGCTAACCGGTGGTTCTTCGCAGATACCGTCTTTTAAGGATAAGATCGCGGATTTCTTCCCGGAGCTTAGAGCGAGCAATTCTATCTACGATCATAGCCCGCTTACGGCTGTTGCAAAAGGTGCTGCGTTGTACGGCACAAGCGATGTCGTTGACAGGCACCTTGGTATGGCCTATGCGATGCGCTTTATAACAGAAGGGGCTGGTGAGAATAGCGGCAGATATTATTCTTACGAGGTCGTCTTGGAGAAGGGCGAGTCCCTGCCTTTTAATAAGACCTTCAGCGTTATGCCGGCCAAGACACTAGGTGACCAGACCAGCATCCAGATAGAGCTCTTTGAGGTCCCTGAAGGGCTTATCACCAGAAGATGGGTTAAAGAAGGTAGCGTAGAATTTATCAGGCAGGTGCTGAAGCATGCTTATGACGATATCTCTCTTGAGGGCTTTAAGACGATAACCCTGCCATTTGATGAACCGATTGAGCAGGAGGTATTTGTTACCTTCTCTGTCGCTGAAAGCGGTGCGCTCAAGGTGCGCTATAGCCTTGATGATAGCGAGGCAGCGACTAAAGCGACAAAGGTCCGCGAGGTAGACGCAGGGATCAGGTTGCAGTAGGGTTTTAGTATTTATGCTTATGAGTAGTTTAAGAAAAAGGCCGCCCAAAGGGCGGCCTTTTTCTTAATTTCTCAGTGATGCTGCACCACTACTGTTTCTCTCTCATGTGTTTTGGTAGTCTTTAGTATTTCGTCTATTTTCTCAAGTGATAACCCTGCCATCAGGTTAAGGTTGTCCTTGTCAATACGTCCTACTTTTATATCACCAAGATATACGTATCCGTACCAGGAGTATTTTGCAAAATCCAGATACATCTGCACGTCAAGGTGTTTTGTTATCGTTGCAAGCTCTTCGTCGGTCAGGTCGTAGATAGTGCCGTCAACCTTTAATGTCGATCCTAAGTAGCATTCAGGGTCTATAAATTGTTTTCGATTAGGGACGACTCCAGTGTTATCTATTGGATTCCATTCTTTTTTGCCAGGTAACTTGACTATGGCAAAGTGCAGGTGCGCTCCTGTTGAGCTGCCACCGGTATCCCCTGATAACGCTATCTCCTGGCCTTGCAGAACGCGTGCGCCTAGCTTTATCCCTGCTGCATATTTGCTTAAGTGTGCATATAATGAGTATAAATGATTCTTATCTGTGCCTGCTTTTGGTGTATGGTCGATGATAATGAGTTTGCCTAAGTATTCATTTCGAGATGCCCTTACTACTCGACCGCTCTCGCTTGCAAAAACCTTGGTTCCTATTGGAACTGGATAGTCCATGCCGGAGTGGAATCTTTTTATAGGTTTGTATACTCTATCCATGTAAGTTATTATATGCTTAGAGTAATAAGTGAGGTAGTTGTGTTTCGGGTCATTTATGGGCTCGTCAAATATTGTTGAAAGTTTGCTGATATCCTTGAACTTTAAATGCGATTTAGCTGATTCCCATTTAAGGTCGCTAATACCCTTAAAACCTAAACGTGGCCTAGGTAGTTCCAGTTTTTTTGTATATTTATTAAATTCAATTGTTGCAAATTCAGGTAATTTAAATTGCATAGGGTCTATACGTGTGCCATGGCTACTGCTTATTTTGTGTGACCCTTCAAGTGGTATAGCGAACTTTAATTCTCCCATAATATTACTCCCCCTATTTTGTCTTAAGTTCAATGATGTGAAGATCTGATATGTTTATTCTATATTCTGTAGAGAAGTGGTTGCTTGTAAAAGCTACCCATCTGTCATTGGGTGAGGCGACAGCATAAAAGCCCATTTTATGTGGCCTGCTGGTTATGCACTTTTCTGCATCCCATCCTATTCGTTTGATCTTTAGGCAGTCTTCGCCGTATCTGTTAAAGACGATCGTCTCATTGTCGGAAAGAATATCGAAAGAATGAATAGTGAATTTATCGAAGAGTATCGGCTCACAGGATAGGTCTTTATCTTTAAGATTTAGCCTGCACCGAACAGTATGTGAGTTGTCAGTTCTCATAATGCCGGAGGCTTTAATGTAAACTCTGTCTTTAGTGTCTAGCATAAAGAAATAATAATTAGGATATTTAGGGTATAAAGATATAATCTCTTTTGTAATGTCAATCGGTTCAATATTTATGGAATTTTCTCTGGTGTCAGCGGTTTGATAGTCTCCGATAATGGCGGAGTTGTCCTTTAGCCAGAAACCACTAAACGATTCTTTTTGACGAGACCATAATATTTTCCATTTTGGTTCAGGCATCTCCATCTGCTCGTGAGTGCGTTTGCCAAGAAATAGGGTATAGGATTTGTCGGGTTTGAACAAAGAGCTTCCTTCAATGCTACTGGTAGTTATAATGAATTTTTGCTTTTTACCTGTCTTGAATTCATAACGCCACAGGTCTGCAGCAAAATCGGTAGTGGGTTCTGTATGATAACGCATGTTGAGCCTATCCATGTATACAAGCCACTTGCCGTCCGGAGAGCAGGCAAGCGGCGCATTGCCATGGTCTGCAATTCTGAAGGATTTTTTCTTTCGAGTATCATAGTAAAAGATACTGCCGTATCTTACTACGTATATAAGAATCTCATCATTGCTGCACCAAAAGGGATTGTGGTTGGAGATATCCTCTGCTACAAGTATCTCCTCACCGCCGGTTATTGTTAGCGGCTTGACCGTATCAACAGGTGTGCTTGTCGCAGGTGGTACGGTTTCGCCGTCTTGTGTATTTGAGCATCCGAGAGTAATCGTAAAGATAAAAAAACAAAAAAGCAGCAATGCTTGGCTGTATAATTTATGAGTCATCTGTAACTTCCTTTGTTTAATGGCGCTAAAGTATGGGGCGATACTATTATGTGTCATGATAGTTTTAATACTTAATTATTCTGCCGGTCTGCTCTGTTTTAGTTCGACTGCAAAGAGATCGTATTTATGGTAAACATCATGAATATTAGGGCGATTTGCCGGATATGACCTTGTATAGAGTAGCCACTTTCCGTCGGGAGAGACTCCTTGTAACCAGACGCCACTGTATTCAGTCTCGCCTGATTTGGTGCCTATCAGGCAATCTCCTTCTGCCTCCCAGGGCGTGAGACTTCTTATGCATTCGCCTTCATTTTGATTACTGTAAATTAGATCGCCGTTAGGGAGAAAATTGTACTTGTTGAAACTACCTTTACGTTTGACCATCTCTTTGCAATAGAGTTTTTTGTTTTTTATCTCGCAACGATTTATAGAGTAGATAGTTTCGGGAGTAGTAAATTGTCCTTTGCTGGTGTGAAAGTAGATTCTGTTTTCTTTGTCTGTCATGAAGCCAAAGAATCTATCTTCGAACTCAAGCCCCATCTTAAGATCAAAACACTTTGCAAATCCATCTATGCCAAAAAGTTCAACGCACAACTCAGGAAGGAAAGAGTGACTTTTTATTATTCCTGAAGAGTCTGGAAACCATCTTGCTCCGTGAATCTCCCAATCGTATGTGAACCAGAGGCCTTCAAGTCCGGCAGGGATTTTGTCTTCGGATGGGAACTGGTATTTACCAAATAGAACCCTTGAAGCGTCAGGAGAGATGGCCTCAAACCAGCCGCCTTCGCCGAGATCAGTAGTCCCCAGCCTTTCTTCTTTCTCTGTGGTAATGTCATACCTGTAAAGATGCCATGTATAGATAGGGTAAGTCTCAAGGCTTAGATATTTCTCCATGGGTAGATCAATAATATGAAAGCGTGTATATATGACAAACCTACCATCAGAGGTGCAGTTCAGGGGTCTGTTGTTGCCGCCTTTCTTTATATGTACGCTTTTTTTTGTTATAAAATTAACCACCAACATACCGATATTTTTCCCGCTGTAAAAAATAAGAGAGTTATTTCCGCACCATATAGGCAGGGAGCTGAAGCCGTCTTTGCCTATGTCTCGTATAACTAAGATTTCTTCACCAGTGATTATTTCCAGATATTTGGCTGATTTAATCGGCGTGTTTGTCTCAGCTGGAACGGGTTCTTGATCTTGCGAATTTGTGCTGCTAACAGTGAGGAAAAGAAAAACCATCGCAGCGAGCATGATTGGAATCTTCAGGTGAGCCTTCATGTTGTTCGCCTTTTTGTAAGATTGACTGAGTAAAATAAAAGTATATTAAGTAAATACCGAA
>CAZUFI010000059.1:0-7415 GCA_964618745.1 uncultured Thermodesulfobacteriota bacterium
TCATATTCAGTCCTGTTTATTATCTCCATCTGCATCTGCGGATTCAGATCTTTAAAGTAGGCCGTATAACCTGAGACACGTACAAGAAGCTGCTTATATTCCTCTGGATTTTTTGTGGCCTTTAAAAAGGTATCCTGATTGGTCACATTAAACTGTATCTCCATCCCGCCCGGGGTAGGTAGCCCCTCCCCGTCGAGTTCACCTTCAAAGTAGGTCTCCATATAGGCCGAGAAATAATCAATCATAGCCTTCTCATCGCTATCGGGTGTGTACTTTATATTAAAGGCCATCCCGCATGAGACCTGCTCAACAGGCATATTAGCGACCGAACGCAAAGTATCGGTAAGCCTCGGCGTTACCCCTGAGACCGGCGTTATCCCGCTGGTAAAATTATCCCTGGCCATTCGCCCGTTCGGGGTCGCGCCCATCATCCGCCCAAAGCCGGCGTGATTGGTCATCGTCCAGTACCCGACCCGATAACTACCACCCCGATAATTTGTATGTCCGCTGAATATTTCCTCCATAAGCTCTATTACAAAGGCTACGTTACTGTCGGCGGCCTTATTATTATTGCCATATTTAGGGGCTTCCAAAAGTGCCTTATGCAACTTGCCCGCCCCTTCAAAGTTATTCGTTATCGCCTCTGCGACCTGAGCGAGTGAATACGTACCTTTATTAAATACAACCTCTTCAATTGCACTTAAAGAATCCGCCACATCGGCAAGCCCTATTATCGCCGCTCCCGATGAATTGATCTCTGCGCCTCCGTCGATCACGTCTTTACCTTTCTTCATCGGACCGATAAAAAAGCTCGACATAATCGGAGTTGGATAGAACTCTTGGTGTGTCTGTCCGTAGATATTATTCAAGGTCACTGCCTGCTTGATAAGCCAGCCTGCCTGCTTGATAAAGGCATCTTTAAAGGCAGCAAAACCGGCAAAACTATCGAGATCTCCGGTCTTCTCCCCTATAAGGCGTTCTGTGCCGGTATGACGGTGAGCCCCGTTAAAGATTGTCAGCTCAAGGGCACTGGTAAGGTTCAGCAAGATAGCACCTGTATGACCGTAGGTCCTGCCAACACTTACCGGCTCGACACATCCGATAACCCCGTAGTCCCGTGCCTGCTCCATCGTATCGCCCCTGCGCGTAAGGGCCGCTATTATAGCCCTGTCATTATGCACGGCAGGGGTAGCCCCTGTATTGACATTTACCTCGGCGAGCCTCTTAAGATAAGTCTTATTCGGATCGCCATTATCACTTACCCCCGGATAGTACCGCGCATTCAGGTTTGGATCTCTAAGCCCCATCATCTCTATACTTCTAAGCATTAAATAAGTCAGGTCATTAACAGCGTCTTTGCCCTCGCTATCGACTCCACCGATGGTTATCGCCTGATTAGAGCCTGCACCACCAAAGAGCTTTTCTCCTGCCTCGGGTATGCACGGGACATGATCGCCGATCTTCAGCCACAGGCAGCAGAGCAGCTCAACGGCCTCGTCTGCCGTAAGCGTGCCCGCTGCGATATCATCTTTATAAAGCTTTAAAAGATACTGATCCATCCTCCCCAGACTTATCGCCAGGTTAGGGTTCTCTACATGCAGGGCTATCCAGCAGACCCAAAGGGTCGTTAGCCCTTCGCGAAAACTCTGCGCCGGATGCTCCGGCATTCTTTTATGTATCTCTGCCATAGCCAGCAGTTCTTTTTTCTTTGTCTCGTCACCCTCGATTGCCGCAAGCCGCTCTGCCTCTATCGCCAGATTATTTGAGTAACCGACGACCCCCTCCATTACCTCTACCAAAGACTGATAAAACTCGGCCTTCTCCGGGGTCTTAGCCCCTTTTTCTTTCGCCTCGTCTATTATGCTGCGCAATCCATTATCAATCGCATTTGTAAGGTCAGGAATAGTATGGGAGATACAATTTGGCTTGGTATCTATAAAAAAGACCAACAGCTCCATCAGGCTCATCTCCGGCGCCTTTCCATTGCCGTTTATCTCATAGCTCTTCTCTCTGGCAAGCTCGCTTATAGTCGAGTCCATCCAATGTGGGAAGACCTCAAGGTTAAGCGTCCTGGCATCATCACTGCTTAGATAAAAAGGATTACTCTTACGAGTTGAGATACTCCAGAGTTCAGGCCAGAGTGCCAACGCCATAAACTCCGGGTAGAGCGGAATACCCTTAAATTTGTTTGTCGTCGAGCCTGCAAAGAGCGAGTTCTGCTCTATATTGAATTCAGTTGGTTTATCCGCCCCCTTACCCTGCCTGTAACCACTGTTTTGCAAGACTACCGCACTCTGATTCTCCAGGACGTATCTATACAGCCGGGCCTTCTCAAGACCCGTTATACGTTCCTTCTCAAAGTAATTATTCTCTCTACTAAATTTTGTTACCAGCATAGGCCTGTCTATACAAACCTCTGGCATGGCATCAAAGTATGCCTTCTTAAGTCCCTTTACACGCGGCGTCATCTTGCAGGCCTTAAGAGACGGATCTGCTAAAGTTATTTTTTTATCTAAAACATCAGTCGGTGACATACTACTCTTCTCCCTTGGCTTATCGCCCTATTATTCATTGCGATTTAATAAAAAAACCACCCCTACCTATGAAACCCCTATTTCTTTGCTACATACTCGCCTATCTTCATCCCCATCGCCATAGTAGTAAGCTGCGGATTAACGCCAAGAGATGTCGGATAAAGACTGGCATCACAGACGTACAGGTTTTTTATATCATGCGAATGTCCGTTATAATCAACAACGCTCTTACCCTTGCTGCCCATCATGCAACCACCCTGGGGGTGGGCCGAGGCGAGCAGGATATCGCCGGGCTCAAAGTCGCAGAGATCGGCCTTATCCAGATCGGCCTCACTGCGAAAAACCAGTTCCTTTTCGTGGCTGGTAAAGACCTCTTTGGCCCCTGCCTTCAGGTATATACGGGCTGCCGTCTTTATGCCGTGCCTGAGTTTTTTCTTATCCTCTTCGTCTACCTTATACGAGACACAGGTCAGCGGACTCTTCGGATTCTTGATTACACCAACGGGTTTATCATGCAGAATAATAGCGACACTCGACATCTTGTTATAATCCTTCATACGTTCTTTCATGGTATCAAAGGGCATGGTAAGCGCAGCTGTCGCTGGATGACTGTAGATAGTCTCCAGAATATAACCAAAGCCATCGGGGAAGGTCTCGTCCTTCTCAGGGAATTGGTTCTCAATATAAGACGCAGCCATAGGCACGCCCCAATCCGCGTAGATATCCTCATCAAAGAGGGCATAAACAAGGGGCGATGGATGCAGCGCGATATTCCTGCCCAACTGCGCATTATCAATGCCGCTATTCATCAGAAGTCGCGCGCTATTAAGTGCCCCGCATGAGGTTATAACGGTCTTTGCCTTTATCTCCTTATTGCCAATCCGCACGCCCGTTACCTCGCCGCCGCCGTGCAAGACCTCACTGACCTCGGCATTTTTAAAGATACGTACCTCATTACCGCCAACCTTATTCAGACCGTTCTGGATAGCAGCGGGAATAAAGGTTATAAGCGGGCTCTGTTTTCTGTCATAACGACATCCGAGCGGACAGAAGCCGCAGCCCGTACATGTCAACTCGTGATAACTCTCACCGGCATTGCCGTCCGGTTCTATCTTTGCCTTGGTATTCCTAGAGTGATACTCAAAGACGCCGTGCAGGTCGTCCTTATCTTCCCCTATCGAGTTCATCTCTTTAACGCCCCTTAAAAGGACCTGCGCATTTTTATTCAGAGAAAAACGCCGGATCTCCTTATAATGAATCATCTCCTGAACCTTCTTATAATAACCACCGGCCTTTAACTGCTCGGAGATATCAGGCTCATCCGTGCCGTCCTTTTCCTTCCAGTCAAGGGTGACCTTCGGCGGAACCTCATAACAAATAGCGTGATTCAAGACAGCCGAGCCGCCGACAAGGCTACCCTGCAAGACCACTACCCCAAACTCGTCGGTCGGACGAAAACCCGGAGTCCTGTAAAGTGCAGGCACCATATCACGCTCTAACTGATTAAAGTCGTCAGAGGTATAAAGGTTACCGCGCTCAAGGACGACTATCTTCTTCCCCTTTGCCTCCATACTCAGAGCATAGGCCGCAGCACCGCCACCCGGCCCCGTACCTATTACAATGATATCTGCATCCAGGTCATCAGGGTAATCCTTGATGTCCTTTATATTGTCTCTTAAAAGCTGGTTCTTCTTTTCCATCTGGACTTCATAGGCGGGGTTAAAGAACTTATTCCAGTTGCTTCCCAACATACCCGGAGGACATCCCTGAGTCGTCATCGCGATATTATTGTTCTTAACAACATCGGGCGGATCAAGCCTCTTGCCTCTCGGACCGAAGTACCCCATCTCCTCCCACTTGTCTTCTTTAAGGGCGTAGCTACCCCAAGCCACTGCATATTTAAGCAGTATATTAGCGACAACCTCCAGATCCCTGAGCCTGAGCCTGGCCAGGTCTCCAAAAGCACCTTCCAGATCATTTGGTTTGACTGCCGCAAGCAACTCATCCGACGAGGATATAACATCCAGGAAAGCACGCCCGCGCTCCCTTACTACAGCCAGGATCGGATCATTATCTTTGATCAACCTGGAGAGCTCTTCCTTTCCTGTCATATCCTTATAGAAATTCTCAAGGTATACGGCCAAGAACTTATCAAAACTAAAACGACCGATAAAATCGTCCAGGGCAATCGTAGCGCCGAAGCCCCACCGCCCCTTTATGACCTTCTCGATGCAGTCGGCAAGTGACTCAATAAAAACCATACTATTTGCCATCGTATATACTCCTGTGCCTTAAAACCCATAGCCGCTTAAACTATAAGGCCTGCCCTCTTAGACAGGTTCGCGGACTCTTTTATTTAGTGCGCTGGCACGCAGTGCTATCTCATCAAAGATAGTCCCTGAAAAATCATCCCAGAACTTTCTATCCAACTCGACAATCCTTTTTATATGCCTACAGAACTCGGTCTCCGTCTCGCCGTCCCTGAGTATCTCTTGCACCCCGACCATGCTACCCTTACGCGTCTCGTCCTCTCTGAAAACATCAAGCGAGACCACGGTAAGGGCCTCATCGATCAATACAATAGAACCGCCGTGCTGAGTATTTCGCTGGACCGTCTCAACGATCCATCCGCCCGTGTTATAAAGGGCCACGGCCTTGGTATAACCTGTAAAATCCTTTAGATCCACAAAGGGCTTGTGTGTGTGACCAAAGACAAAGCTCACCTCAGGAGCTATAAAACGCTCGCCGCGCTGCTGGTTGGCCAGCGGCCCGGACATATACTCATCAAGGCCTTTTCTGGCCTTCTCGCTCAGCGGCTCATCGCCTGTCTCGGTCTTCTCCAACTTAAGGGCCTTCTCAACAAGGCTATTGATGACCGGAGTCATCATCTTGATCTCGGCCGAATCAGACCAGTCATAACCGACATGCGGTGCAATCGCCTTGGCCAGCATCGTTGCCAGTTGCCCTCGTCCTTCTTTATTAAGCATCCTCTCGTAGATCCTCTCTATCTCCTGACCGGCCCCGTGTGACCTACCCATCGCAGACCAGAAGAAATCGACCCAAGCAAAGTTCTCACCCTCTATCCCCCAGATCTCACCGGGCATCTCACCGCCAAGGAGCTCTACCCTCAGCCTGCTCATCAGATGATAAAGTGGCTCTATATAATGACCGTGACTAAAGAGTACGCTCTTTTTGCAGTCATCGCTTAAAAGACCAAAGTTCGGATAAGCAACCGTGACCTTAAAGGGGTCTTTCCCCGCAGCCTTTCTACTATCATCCTTCAGGTGGTCCAGCATCTTAACCAGAGCGTTCAGGTAAAAGGACGGAGGGGCCTTTGGATAACCCTCTATAAAGATCTTTGTATTGTGCCAGGGCTCTTTCAGTGTATCTTTAGGGTCTTTATCCTTTATAAAGTTTACATACTGGGTCTCCCGAGCCAGCTCCCAGAGATGATGATCATGGTTGCCCGGGATATAGACGATCTCTTTGAAAAGCTCGTTGCCTTCTACCATAGCAAGCTCGATAAAACGCAGAAAGGCCATTGAGGCATCACTGGTGCTGCACAGGGCAAGTTCCAGTATATCCCCGTTAAGGACAAGAGTAGGCTTAATCGACGGATCGACGTTCTTACCTATAAGGTCACGCAACCCCTGCACCATCTTTATCAAGACAGGGCTCGGCTTAGATAAGTCAACTTGCGATCTTTTCTTATTGAGATTTGTTAAGAGACTGTCTTCCTCGCCAAAGTGCATATCCGATAAACAAACGTAACGTATATCTGCCATAAGACTACCCCCTATTCATAGCTGTTTATAATAGGCAAAGTTGCAAACGATCAAATAACAATTTCTCGAAAATATAATAAAGACCCGACTCAAAAAAGTGCGGGACTGCGACAAAAACAAGGTGAATCAGACAGGTTGAAGTGAGGTATTTCGTAGAAATTGCCGATTTAATGGCAGTATTAGATATCCACCCCTAGCACTAGAAATATATAATATAGGGCAGGGCGTGTCAAACCTTTTCTTACCTTGAATACTAACTTGAATACTAAATAGATGCAAATACTTAGACCAGAAAGCAACAACTCATATATCAGCAAAAAACTATTTGACAGAATCAATTTGGTATTATAGATTTTATAGAAGATAGAGGCACTCCCCCCCTTTGCAACCCCCTTGTTCATGCTTCTATAAAAAGGTTACTCATGGCAACTTTATCTCAGTAATACGGAGGCACTGCAACAATCGCTGCGGCTACAGCTATCCTCACTGGTATCGACAAACTCACCCATAAAAGCTAGGATGCACCAGCAGAAAGCACTTCGTAAAGTTGATACTCCACTAAAAAAAACTACTAAGATCGACTTTGCCTTATATAAAACAAGATGGCATTTATATTTTCAGTAAACACACCTTTAAGGTAAAGCTAAAATTTACTTAAAAACAAAGACTTACTTCGTTACCAAAATCTTTTTTCAGCTCTTTATTTAGCTCTTAGCGGTCTAAATAACTTGACTTCACAGACCCATACGTATATAACATAGAAGCTTTATATTACAACTCGTAAGATGGGATATCTTCACCTATACGAATTTCACATAAAACTTGAATTGAAAGATAAACAAAAGAAACCAACACTCGAAAGGAGGCCCCTAATTGCAGATATATCGCAAGATTAAAAAGACCTTTACCATGCTCGTCATTGCGGTTGCAATGCTGGGATTGACAGCAACCTTTGCACTAGCAGAGTCAGAGGTAGAAAAAGAATACAAGGAAGGCCTATACCAAAGAGAGAAAGGCAACATATATAGCTCTATAGAAGCCTTCAACACCATCCTTAGTGCACAGCCCAATCTTCACAGGGTTCGCTTGGAGCTGG
>CAZUFI010000059.1:7515-9244 GCA_964618745.1 uncultured Thermodesulfobacteriota bacterium
TTCAACACCATCCTTAGTGCACAGCCCAATCTTCACAGGGTTCGCTTGGAGCTGGCCGTAGCATACTACAGGGCAATGAACTTTGCCGAGGCAAAGCGTCACGCCAAGCAGGTCCTTGACAACCCAAGTACCCCGCAAAGCGTAAAGCTCTCGATCAATGCCTTTCTCGCTCAGCTTAAGAAAGACGAAGAGACCTTCTTCTCAAAAAAGACAACACTAGAATACACGGCGTCCTTCGGCATACTGCATGACACCAACGTCAATGCAGGGCCCAGTACTTCTACCGTCCCTATCGGCATATTCACTCTCTTTCTTACACCAGAGTCTGTTCAGCAGAGCGACTCGGCCGTCTATGGATCGGTCGGTATCAGCCACAGATATCAGTCACCACAGACCTTTAAGGCCGGCGATAAGATGGGCCGCTTCGGCTGGGTGAGCAAAGCTGGTCTCTACAGGAAAGAATACTTTCACGAGAATGACTACAACCTTGATATCATAAGCTTTAGCACAGGCCCTACAGTATCGGTACTACAGTCCTGGAGAGCAAACGTAAACTTTGGAATAGACCAGATCCTGATCGGTGATAAGAGAAAGGGCCAGTACTACTCGGTAACCCCTAGCATCTCCAAACAGTACAAGAAAAGCGAGCTTACATGGGACGCTGCCCTCATAAGACGTGAGTTCAGGCAGAGTGTAGATAACGACCGTGACAGTCTTTACACATCGACCGGCCTTTATTATGGACGTCTCTTTAAAGACGGCAAGTTTGCCGTACAGGTCGGAGGAAGAATCTTCAATGAGAGCGCAGATATAAGCCGCTTTAGTAACGACGGCACAGAGGTCCTGATCGGTGCAAACTGGGTGGCATGGAACAACGGCTCGGTCTACGCAAGGTTCCGTCAGAAGGACTCTAAGTACGACGGCATTGAACCGCTCTTTGCAAAAAAGCGTGACGAGACCGAACAACGCTACGATGCGGGAATCAACCACACGCTCAAAAAAGGAATACTCAAAGACTGGAAGATCACGGCTAGCTATACCTATACGGACAACGATTCAAACCTTGCCATCTATGACTACGACCGTGAGGTCATAGGACTCGGCATGAGCCGTACCTTTAGATAAAGACCTTCAGGGTCAGGGCCAGCTACTTTGGCGGTACCGCCATCAACAGCACTCCGGTCAAGATCGGTATCGACTTCGGCGCATCAACATGGAGCGGCATATGGAGCGGCGACTTGAGTGGAAACCCAGTAGATGGCAGTATAGATCCTGGAGATCTAACGACCGATAGCAACGGCGTTAAGTACGTAACTGGCAACGTGGGCTTTAGTGCCTCCGGGACGATCAGCGGCGCCAATATCCAGTCTACAAATGTAAGCGCCGGCGACGGAACCGTTACAGGCACGGTAGTCGGGAACTTCTTCGGCGACGGAGCCGAGGTGCTCGGCGGAGTCTCCGATATAGTCAAGACAAGAACCGATGGAGCTTATACAGATGCCCGCAACGTCGATATCTTTATGACCTGCGCAGATACGCCTTGCGCTGGATTAGCCCTTCCTTAGTGACACAACAATAGAAGGTTACTCTTTTAAAGACTCTATCCAGGCAGAGAGGCGCATATAACGCCTCTCTGCCTTTTTTTATTCCTCAACTCAAAAGGGCGTTTATAGTCGCTCCTCACCAATACCCGGCAGATCCCTCTATACAGGCCCTGCCGGGCAAGGCA
>CAZUFI010000060.1:0-2854 GCA_964618745.1 uncultured Thermodesulfobacteriota bacterium
TGGGTACGGCCCGTGACTTCTCGGATGATAAAGACGTATCGGCGATTGAGTTCGAGCAATATGCCGGTATGGCAAAGAAGGCTCTCTCTGCTCTAAGAGAAGAGGCCAACAAGCGTTTCGATATAATCGAGACCTCTATCATTCATCGCATCAGTACGATAAAGCCAGGTGAGCAGATCGTCCTTATAGTCGTAGCCTCCGAGCATCGCAAGGCCGGCTTTGCAGCGTGTGAGTGGGTAATCGACACCTTAAAAGAAACGGCCCCTATCTGGAAGAAAGAGATAACCCCTGAGGGCGACTCTTGGGTGGTACCTCATCCATGAAGCCACCACTTATCTCTCTGGTCGGTCTATCAGGATCAGGCAAGACAACAATAGTCGTTAAGTTAGTCGAGCACTTTGCAGATGCAGGCTTTCGGGTCGGTACGATAAAACATAGCTGCCACCCTCACCCGCTGGATGCAAAGGGTAAGGACAGTTGGCGTCATAAAGAGGCTGGAGCAGAGCGAACTTTATTTGTAGGCCCTGAACGTATGCAGCTGGTAGCAGATGTTGAGTCAGAGCTGAGCCCGGTCGAGCTTGCAGGAGATCTCCTGAAGGATATGGAGCTTGTTATTGTCGAGGGCTTTCTACAATCCAATACCCCGAAGATCGAGGTCGTTAGGTCGGAGCGTTCGCTGGAGCCGGTATCAACGCCTGATAACGGCCTGCTTGCGATAGTCTCGGATATGACGAAAGACAAACTCCCTGAGTACCCGGGCCATACCATTCCCTGTATTGACATTAATGATATTGCGGCAATTGCAGAGTTTATAAAGACCCACCTAGGCCTTACAAAACCTAGAGGAAAGTAACCCAGAGCGGCCCGACTTTATGGATAAAGAAAATAGTGTTATAGAGGGCCTCTCCTGTGTTATTTTGGTTGGCGGTGAGTCAAGGCGAATCGGCTCTGACAAGGCACAGGTTGAGTTCAAAGGTAAGAAACTCTTTCGCCATGTATTTGAAAAAATAAGTCCGCTCTTTGATGATATTATGATTAGCGCACACGACCGAGACTATCCAGCAGATACGCTCGGAGATATCAGAGAAGCACGGCTGGTATATGACAATAAAGCTGACAAGGACGTAAGAGGGCCGGCACTTGGGTTGACCTCGGCTCTCTCAGAGGCACGCAACCAATGGGTCTTTATGACGGCCTGCGATCAGCCACTGATCAGGCCTGAATTAATAAAGTATCTGGCAGGGCTTCGAGCCGACTTTGACTGTATAGTCCCTATTACAGACGGCAAGGTCCAGTCGCTTTTTGCATGCTTTAAAAAAAGCTGCCTACCTGCGCTACGCGAACGTATAGAAAACGCAGAGACAAAAAAAGGCAGAAGCCTCTACGGCTTTCTAAAAGAAGATCAAGGGATCAGAGTCCGCTACGTAACAGAGTTGGAAGTTGCAAAGATAGACCCGGAGCTTCAGAGTTTTATAGATATAGATACGCTGGAAGAGTTGGCAGAGCTTGAAGAAAACCATTAAAAGAAAACCTACCAGAGGAAACCATATACATGAAGACGATAGTTGAAGCGCAGCAGATAATCCTTGAGCATACCAAAAGGCTAACACCTGAGACAACGCCCTTGACCGAGAGCCTTGGACGCATACTTAGTGAAGATATATTTAGTAACCGCAACCATCCGCCCTATGATATCTCTGCGATGGACGGTTATGCCGTACGCATCGAAGACGTAACAGAGCCGACAAAAGAGAACCCGGTAGTTCTTAAGATCATCGACGATATCGTAGCCGGGGCCGAGCCTAAAATGACGGTCATAGCCGGGACGGCCTCACGCATAATGACGGGCGCGCCAATGCCCGCAGGTGCCGATACCGTAATTCGCGTCGAGGACACCGACTGTAATGACATAAACGTAAAGATCTTCGCACCGTATAAAAAAGGTGCTAACGTAAGGTATCTCGCCGAGAACCTGCGCACAGGCGATAAGGTCCTCAGGGCAGGTACCGAGATAGATACAGGCCAGCTCGGCATATTATCGATGGTAAAGAAGGCCGATGTCCCGGTCTACCGTCGCCCTCGTATTGCGATCCTATCTACGGGTGACGAGCTGGAGGCTTTGGAAGAGCCATTCGACGACCGTAAGATCCCAGATGCAAATAGCTATACCGTAATGGCAGAGCTTAAGGCAATCGGTGCAGATGTTACGCTGCTGGGCATCGCGCGCGACAGTGAAGAAGAACTAAAGGCCAAGCTCAAAGAGGGCCTTGGCTATGACGCCCTTATAGTATCTGGCGGAGTCTCGGTCGGCCATCATGACTTTGTAAGGCCAACGCTCAAGTCTCTTGGCATTGAGATGCGCTTCTGGCGCGTAGCCCTTCGCCCGGGCCATCCATTTGCATTCGGCACCGGCAAGGACAACTTGCTCGTCTTTGCCCTACCCGGCAACCCGGTCTCCAGCATGGTCTGCTGCCAACAGTTTATAGTCCCCTCCGTCAGAAAGATGCAGGGCGCGGACAACTTATTCCGCACTACGATTACGGCAACACTCACAGAAGATATAAAAGACAGGCTCGGCCGTATCCACTTCATGCGCTCTCATCTGGAAGAGACAACAGACGGCTTTAGCGTCAGACTTACCGGATCTCAGGGCAGCGGAATACTTATGAGTATGGTAGAGGCAACGTGCATGATTATCATGCCTGCCGAGTGCGACAAGCTCGCGTCAGGATCAAAGGTAACGGTACAGCTTCTAGGCACTCGCTGTTTTCAACCAGAACCAGGCTTTAAATAATCAACGAAGCTATTAAAGACAGTACTGTAACGGTCTCTGGCCGAAGCGAACTGCAAAATA
>CAZUFI010000060.1:2954-5371 GCA_964618745.1 uncultured Thermodesulfobacteriota bacterium
ATTGTAACGGTCTCCGACCGTGCGAGCAGGGGCGAGTATGAGGACAAGGGCGGCCCTGCGGTAGTGGCAGAGCTAAAAGAGGCCCTGACAAGCCCCTGGAAGGCCATCACACGTATTGTTCCTGACGAGCAAGACCTTATAGAGGATGCATTAAAAGACCTCGCTGACGAGCTCGGTTGCTCGCTTATCATTACGACCGGCGGCACAGGCCCTGCGCCGAGGGACGTAACGCCGGATGCGACCCAGAGCGTTGCGACAAGAGAGCTGCCGGGCTTTGGCGAGCAGATGCGTGCAATATCTCTAAAAAAAGGCATACCAACGGCTATTTTGTCACGTCAATGCGCCGTACTGCGCAACTCTACGCTCATCATTAACCTGCCGGGCAAGCCCTCGGCGATCAGTGAGTGCCTTGAAGCAGTCCTTCCCGCTATCCCCGACTGTATTAATCTGATCGGAGGCCCTGTAGTCGAGACCAACCCCGATAAGGTGATGCAATTTCATCCACATAAGCAGCACTAACCCCTTGTTTTTTAATTAAGTTTACCATCACAACCATCACTCTTATTATTCGTTTTTATATTGACACAATGCACTAGCCAGTATATTATATTTGCTTAACATAAGCTTGGGGGTACAACTTCTTAAAGTAACCCTCCGCACAAAAAAAAGACTAATAGTTCAAAAGGAGGACTTTAAGATGTCTACACCAACAACAGAGGAAGCTAAAGAACTTATAAATCAGTGGTTGACCGAAAACGGTCATCAGGTCAGATCAATAGAGGACGAGAACTCTTCTTTCCATTTCGAGATCGACTACCCTCTCGGCACACTTAAGCGCCAGAGAGTTATTCAGCCTAAAGAGTACCCAGGTCTTCTGGTTCTTCTCAATGGTGTTGCTATCGCCGACGAGCATAAAGAAGAGATGAAAGAAATCTCAATGGATGACAGAGAAAAGTTTTATGACGATATCAAAAAAGCCCTTCTCTTTGTCGATAACAGCTATGATATGAACCTTGACGACAAGCAGATTGCTCAGCAGGTACAGTTCTCTTACGAGTTCTACACAGATACACTTACAAAGACTCAGCTCTTCAAGGGTCTGCTCGTAAATCACAGAACCCTTATCTACATAGTAACCGTCTTCAACGAGAAGTTCGGTCTTCCTGAGATGCCAGAGGGCGCAGGCCAGCATCCAGAGACAGTACAGTAAAAAACACTCCGTCCCTGACGGTTATAGTTTCAACAAAAAGGCCGTCTGCTTTTGCAGACGGCCTTTTTTATTTAACAACCCCGACAACTAAGGCAGCCCTCCCAGTCACCACTAATCAAAGACAAAAAAAGGCCACCTGCGCTTTGCGGGTGGCCTTTAATAAAAACTAAATCATATATAGGGTAAAAGTGATCTTAGGTCGAGGTACAGCCACAACAGAAGGACTCTCCGCCGACCGAGCTTAGGGACTTAAGTGCTGATATCTCGGCATTCATACGGGTACGATCCTCAATAAATGGCGATAGACCCTGAGCCGTCCTCTCACCATGATCCATAGGGATATGAGTCTCCTCAATAAGCTTCATAGCATCAAAGAGTTCTTTCATCTCCTCGTCAGTAAGCTCCTCGGACAAGATAGGGAAAAACTCATCGTCTTCCTTACGAATGTGGTTACGCAGATTAACAAGTAAGGTACTGAGGACACCGTCGAGTATCTCTCCGTCCTGAAGCGCACAACGGAAGCCGTGCAGCATCGATACAAACTCGATATGGTCTTCCTTCATTATCGGCATAAGGAATGAGCCGGACTGGACCTTTCTCTCAACAACCTGAAAAAGAGCATCCTCTTCCTTCTTGATAGAATGTAATAAAATCTCATTTAGCATCTCGGCCGAGATTGCCCAGAGGAGATCCAAGTCACGCTTTCTGGCAGCCATCTCCATGGCATCAAGCTTAAGAGATAGACTTTTATGCTCTTCAGAAAGGAGGTAGAAAATATTATACGGATCCCTAATCTTTTCAGGAGCAATAGCTGCTGCCGCTAGCTCTTCTGTATCTTCTCTAACCTCTACGGCCTTATACTGCTGAGCAAAACCCATCCTGCATGCGCGTGGTGGACTCTTAAAACAACCCTCATCATCCACTGCGTCGGTAAGCTCTTTAAAGTAAGATTCAGTCATCACGAACTCGCCCTTCTTACAAAAGACCTGACAAGACGGATGCTGACACTGATAAGTTATGCTTAACATTTTATCGGCCATCGAAGATACCTCTCTTAATAAAGTTTTGTTGTACGTTAATTTTGAATTATAGCAAAAAAAAGCCTGAGATTCAACGGCTTTATTCATATCAAAGGCTAGCCGATACAAGCGAATATCCAGACATCTGGGCAGTCATTAATAAGGCTACGCCAGAATAGGGCTGCGCC
>CAZUFI010000060.1:5471-6991 GCA_964618745.1 uncultured Thermodesulfobacteriota bacterium
GCTGCGCCAAGGCTACATTAACTACGTGGGAAGATGAGTATAGATCAGGACAAACCAGGTTATGAGCAAAAGAGCACCCATATAACCGCCGTATCTGACGGCGAGCTTCTTTTTGACCAGGACAAGCTTGAAATAATGCAGGACAAAGCCGAAGATCCAGATAGGAAGAATGCGCATATCAAAGTAAAAACCGATACTAATCAAAGCAATTACCACATAAATAGTTATTGTCGTATAGCCATTTACACGATGCATGATCGACTCAGACATGTGCTCGGCGCGCCTGACCATCCTAAAGCCCCCTATAAAGGTCATAAGGGCTACTACAAAACCGATTGAGGCAAGTATCGCTATTATTTTAATGTAGGGCATAATCCATCCGTTGTAAAATCAAGTTATCTATTATTTCTGCCATCTCTTCGGGCCAACGCCCTTGGGCTTGACCTTATAAATATACCTGAAAAGTCTCTTTTCCAGATTATATAATACCAGAGCTAGGTATATGAGGCCAATAGGCAGGACGTAGTAAAGCCTGCGCATGGTTCTGTTATCTATCAGTTCGTTCTCATCATTGTTAATAACGATTGCATAAGTGTTGCCAACGGCCACATTGGAGCGCAGCAGATTTTTCTTTGAATTCCAGATAGTTATACCGTCCCATTCATTCGAGGTAGCAAGGTTCTCTGTTAAGGTATTGCCGTTAGAAGAATAAAGTACGATCCCCTTCTCGTTATTAGAGTAAGACTCGTTAGCCAAGAGGTTGTTACGATAGGAATAAAAGAGGTTTATACCATCTGCGTTCTGAGTGGCGAAATTCTTAGAGATTTCATTTTTGGAAGAATATTCAATATAGATGCCCATCATGTTGTTTTTAACGTAGTTATCTGTAATAGTGGAGCCGGTGACGCGGCGAAAGTGTACCCCGGCATGTTTGGAATCAATAAGTGTGAAGCCGGATATGACAAAACCGTCTATCCCCTCTACGGTAACTACAGAGGCTGACGGGAGTTTTGCCTTTATAATTGTAGTTTCATAGCCCTGTACGGACTGTAAGGTAATCTTTTTTGTAATATATACGTTTTCTAAATAACTACCGGGTGCGACAAGAATAGTATCGCCGGCTGTGGCCAGATCAACAGCCTCCTGTATGGTCTTGTAGTCTTTTGGGACATTGATGGTTGCGGCATGGGTGTAAGAGGCTGTTGCCACCATGACGAATATGAAGGTAACTACAAGGCTATAGAGACGACAAGCGACTCTGGACTGTGGAATAAAAATGTTATAGAGCGTTCTCAATAAAAAACCCCTGTTGGTTGGTAATCGTCTGGCTTTCGCACAGATCTTGACGAGTCTTACTCCCGTGAATAGCAGATAGTCAAAAAAAAGTGAGTCTATAATCTCTATGCAACTAGATAAGCACCGCTAGTACCGATTGCATTATTATTCTGAGATAACTGCGAGCAACGAGTGAGGTAATGGTTGCTGGTCAATTCACTTTCAATATAGACCGGAGACCTCTG
>CAZUFI010000060.1:7091-9192 GCA_964618745.1 uncultured Thermodesulfobacteriota bacterium
CCGGAGACCTCTGAGAGAGGCACTCTTTCTAAACTTTAATAAGATTACTCGCACCGTATGCGGGAAAATAAAAAGTATTAATTTTCATCTCCCCAACCTGACTGGAAGAACCTGAGCAAAGACATTGTTGTTCCAGCTTCTAAAGACGGGCCTGATACTCAGCCCCCTCGATCTTCTCAGTATTAAAATTGTCAAACCCACTTAACTTTGGCATAAATCCAGCTTTGGTTAGATGTGGATAATACTTCTTGAGTACCACAAATTTTACGCGCAATAAAGAGGAATACCAATGCTAGTAACTGTACAAAAAAATAGGGAGTAGAGTTAAGCTCTTCCCCCTTATTTTAATATTTTCCATTGCTCTGTAAGGTTAAAGGCAGGTCGATCAGATGATCGACCTGCCCCAGCCTCGTAACCATTAATTCTACTGTATTGCTAAACCTTAAGAGACCTAAAGTAATTAGGATTCTAAGGATTCTTGTATTTACATCCAGGTCTGAGATACGCCAAGTAGTTCAGGACAAAGCAGACCAGATAGAAGGCTGCAAAGCCGTAAAGCGCATACTCAGGTGTTGCTGCCTTGATCTGCTCACCGAAGATCTTAGGCATAAGGAAAGCACCGTAAGCTGCAACAGCTGATGTCCAACCAAGAACAGGGCCAGCCTGCTCTTCGTCAAAGACCTGAGCGATGGTTCTAAATGTCGATCCGTTACCAATTCCTGTTGCACAGAAGAGTACTAGGAAGAGGATAAGGAATGGTGCAAAATATTCCTGCGGTGTTGCCGATACGTAGGCCTTCTTCATATAGACAGAGACGCCTAGAGCAGCAGCGATCATTACCGCCGCACAGATCTGTGTTACAAGTGCACCGCCGAGCTTGTCAGAGATCCAACCACCGAGAGGGCGGATAAGAGCACCGATGAACGGGCCTGTCCAAGCAAAAGTAAGAGCACTCGGGCCAGCCGGGTTCGGCGTGTTATGAGTCATTATACCGTCTTCACCTGGAATATGCTGGAAACCAAAGACAACCTTAATACAAAGGGCAAAGGCTGCCGCGTAACCAATGAAAGATCCAAATGTCATGGTATAGATAACAGTCATGATCCATGTGTGGCTGTTGCTAAAGATCTTGAACTGACGCTTAAGACTCGTCCTTATCTCTGATGGTGTTGCATATCGCATAAGGATTAGAGTACTTACAATAACCAACGGCAGTACGATCCACTTACTCAGTAGTCCAATGCCAATTGGCGGAGGAAGCATGAGGTAAAGGCCAACTGCCGCACATATGAAACCGCATACCAAGAGGTAGATAACCTTACCTGCCGATCCAAAGAAGCCACCTATGTCAGGTGAAACCGAGGCGACCTTAAGGTTGTTCATGCCAAACCAGCCAGCAAAAGCCAGAGGAATTAGCAGGAAGAGCCATACAAAACCTGCACTCGTAATCCAGCTATTTGAACCAGCTGGGATCTTACCGATGAGTGTTCCACTTGTGTTAACGAGGACCATCGGGTCACCACTGATAGGACCAAGAAGAGCAAAGGTCATAGTCAGTGGAACTAGAATCTGCATTGTGGTAACACCAAAGTTACCAAGACCAGCATTCATACCAAGTGAGTAACCCTGTACTCTCTTCGGGAAGAAGAAGCTGATGTTACTCATGGAAGCAGCAAAGTTACCACCACCAATACCAGAAAGGAAGGCAAGGATCTGGAAGATAACCAGTGGTGTTTCCTGACTGCGAAGGAAAATACCTGCACCCAATGCAGGAATCATAAGCATGGCGGTCGTAAGAAAGATAGTATTACGTCCACCGGCGATCCTGATCATAAAGGAACTAGGTATCCTAAGTGTTGCGCCTGTAAGACCTGCTATAGCCGCTAGTGTAAAGAGCTGAGGTTTGGTAAATGGAAACCCTAGGTTCATCATCTGAACAGCGATGATGCCCCACATCAACCATACAGCAAAGCCGCATAGAAGACTCGGGATCGAGATCCAGAGGTTTCTGTTGGCAATCTTCTTACCGGACGAGTTCCAGAACGAATCGTCTTCAACTCGCCAATCTTGAATATCTGACATTCTATTTCTCCTTTAGATG
>CAZUFI010000061.1:0-1654 GCA_964618745.1 uncultured Thermodesulfobacteriota bacterium
GGCTCTAATGCCTTTGCCGCATCACCTTTAAATCAGGTTGCTCAGGTAGAGCTGACCGTTGAGGGTGATCTGTCAGAGGAAGAACTGGCCGTCGAGGATGGCCTATCAGAGGTAGAGCTGACCGTCGAGGATGATCTATCAGAGGAAGAGCTTATAGTTGTCGAGCAGTATCCATACAAGACGGCCCTCTTTGAGTACTTCTCTGGAGAGTACCCTGATTTTGATAAATTATTGGATGAAGAGTCCTACTCGTATCTTATAGAGACCGGCGATGATAACCTTACGCTGATAAGCGAGCTCTCCCCGGAGCTGGTGATCTATATGGGTAACCTATACCAGTTATTCTTTATAGAGAGTGCCGCCTTTACCGATACGTCTGTACAGGCCTCTGCGCCATCCTCGGTCATATCTATCTTAAAGGGCGAGGCGCCCAGCGTGCCAGACGACTCTTTTGGCGAAGTTCCTAATGATTCTGAAGGGGTGGCCCGCTCTGTCTGGTTTCTCGATAAGCTCTATACCCATGCCTTCTACAGAGACCTTATGCGTATCAGCAAGAAAGAACTGCTCAGAGCTGACGAGACCGGTGCTACCGCTTACTTCAGGGGTATAACAAACCTTGCCATGCAGAACCCTGATGATGCGGTCAGTGAGCTACGCACTGTGGAGCGCAACAGTAAGCTCTACCCCTATGCACGTGTGGCCTTTGCCCAGGCACTCTTTGATAAGGGAGATCTGAGCGGGGCCGAGACCGAGCTTAAGGCTCTGCTTATCGGCACAGAGCTTGAGCAGGAGCTGAAAGAAAAGGTACGCATGTTGCTTGGTCAGGTCTATTTTGAGGAAGACCTCTTTAATGAAGCACTCCTTGAGTTTATGAATATTCCGCAGACAAGCCCTTATTACCGCGAGGCCGTTATAGGGACTTCGTGGGCACTTATAAAGAACGGTACATTTATCTCTGCCGTGGATATGCTTAAGGAACTTAAGGCAGAAGTCCCGTACAGCAAGCTTGAGTGGGAAGCTCAGGTTATGCTCGGTTACGGCTATATGCAGCTAGAGCGTTACGATGATGCGCTTAGACTCTTTAAGAAGCTTTTGGACGAGGTGACCGATGCGCGTATGAGCCTTGACCATATGCGTGGCGATTCATCTACGCCGTCCAAGTACCTGGATTTCCTTTTTAAAGACCCCTCCAAGACCTCTGTAAATACGAGTCTTTTTTCAAAGACGAATGCCTTTTCAAAGAGTGAGGGTATGTACTTTGCCATACTTAAGGACGATGAAATATCAAAGGTCCTTTTGCAGGAATACGTTATTATCTTGAGGCTGCGTAAGGCCCTATTGTCCAAGCGTAGTGAGATAGCAGAGCGTAGGCTCTATCTGGAGAACCTTATCTCAGGGATGCAGAACCTTTTCTCTCTAGTGGATCTGGAGACCCGTCTGATAAAGAATATACTGACTAATATTGACAGAAGGGTTGACCCTTCTATAGATCCGAGAGATAGCATTAATATCCTTAACAGGGATTTTTTCAAGGATGTTGAGACCGGGCTCTATAAGCTCTGGATAAAGTTTAAGGGTAGAGAGATAAATGATAACGAAAAAGAGGTCGTTAGGCTTCTTTTGTATGACATTGGTGAATCTCTAGACTGTGTAA
>CAZUFI010000061.1:1754-5916 GCA_964618745.1 uncultured Thermodesulfobacteriota bacterium
TATAGCGATGCGCCGCAGGCTCTTGACCATAGCAAAGCAGCAGATCAAGAGCAGGGGCAAGAACTTTAAAGACGACTTGACCGACCTTAGAGCACATATAATCACAGGGCTTATATCATCGCAGAAGGCGGTTGAAGAGAGTATGCTGGATGAGAGTGTAGATCGATGAGAGATAGGGATAAAAACTCAGTTCTATCGCAGGCCGATGCTGCGCAGAGGCGCAGCATCGCAGTACTTGCGCGTGGACTTGTATCCACTGGCAGGGTTGCGCCTTTTCGCGCCTTTATCGTAGTCTTCTTACTCGCTTGTGTCTCGCTGCTCGCGGCCTCTTGCCAGACAACGACGCCGGTAAAGAGGCAAGCCGTAGTTCGTGCCAAGGCCCCTTTGCCCGTCCTTGATACCTGGGTAATTACCATAAAGGAATGGGAAGACTACATGGCCTTTGCAACCGACGGTAAACCCATAACCGTTGATATGATACTGACGATTCTTCGTTTTACCGACGGTTACTTTGACGCAAAGGAGATACTATATCGGCGTGCCATAAGGGCGTACGAGCGGCAAGAGAAGTTGTTCAGGCGAGGAAAACTTAGAAGTGAGCCTCGCATGCCGCAGCGTGAGTATGCAACGCTGATACAGTACTTTAGCCAGATAAGAAAGAGCTATCGGAGCGGCTACGGCTCTGATGCTTTGTTGTACGGCATTGCCTACGCGCTCTATGAAGAAGGGCGCGAGCAGGAGGCTATGCAGGCATTTGAGGAGCTTGTCAGGGATTATCCTCCGAGCACTTACTTTATCGAGGCGAGCTTTCGTCTTGGCGAGTACTATTATGACATCTATCAGAACATCGATGCAATGGACGCTTACCTGCGGGTTCTGGAGTTTCCTAAATCTGGTTTTTACGATAAGGCCTTGTATAAGATGGGCTGGCTTTATTATCGAATAGACGAGATTGAAGATAGTGCCTCGTCATTTTTAAAGGCCTTTGAGCGTAGTGGCACGTATAAGAAAGGAGGCTTTCAGGACGAAGCCCTCTCGGGTGTGGTCATGAGTCTTGGTCGTTTTGCTGACCATACAAAAGCCCTTGAGTTTCTAAATCGCCAGCTTGTTACCGATAACTCGGCGACAGTATATTTTAAACTCGCCGACAGGTTGGTCGCCGAGACACGTTACCGAGAGGCCCTCAAGGTATACCAGTCTTTTGTTGAGAAGTTTCCGGTAAGCGATAAGCTGCCATTTATCTTTGATCAGATGGCGCATCTTTACGATAATCTTGATGATAAAAAGAAGTCTACTGAGATGAGGTTTCTGCTTATTACCAGGTTTAACCCGGAGTCGCTTAAGGCCGGTGGCGACGCAGAGGCAAGTGGCGACCTGGCAAAACTCGTAGCCGACTCTATAATAACCCTGCTTCGTGAGTCTCAACGTACTGCTGGTAAGGCCGCGACAGGCGGAGGTAGAGATGCTGCCGCTTTGACCCGTATAATCAGGATCGCCAGAATCTATAACGAGAGTTTTGTAGAGGGTAAGCTGCGTAAAGAAGTAACGGTAGCACTGGCTGAGGCACTCTTTGAGATGGAGTACTATTCAAAGGCAGCCTCTGAATATGAAAATGCCGTAGCCCTTGAGGACGACCTTAAAAAGGCCGGTGATATTGCCTATACGGCATTCCTTACCTATGAGATAGTCTTTTATCGTTATGATAAAAACAAACGTGCTACCACCGATATCGTGCGTAAGCTCGCAATGGTCTTGACCAGCTATCGCAGTAAATTTGAAAAGGCCGATAAGCTGCAACAGGTCATCTATAAGATGGCCGATGTATATGCGCGTGCAGGTAACTACGCACTGGCCAGCAGCCTTGTAGCTGATATAGCAATGGGTAAGGATGCCGCCCGTGCCTACAAAAAAGCAGCGGACTTTGCGCTCTCTGGTGGGGATCTGGCAGGGGCCGAACCCTTATACTCGAAACTTGTGAGTCTAGAGGGCGGCAGTGAAAATAAGGAAAAGCTCTCGGCGATAAGATATAAGCTCGCCGAAGGTCTGTTTGATCAGGGTGAGCTAGCAGCAGCCCGTGATAAATTTAATGAGGCCTACGCTACATCTAAAAGATCAAAGGTAGCTGAGTCTTCTTTGATCATGATTGCCCGTATAGAGATGGAAGAGGGCGAGGGCGATGAGTTTCGGGCCTTTAAGGCCGCTGTGATGCGTATTGTAAAACATAATACTCTATCCAGGGCCCCTGTGGTGCTTTTGGTTGAGGCAGGAAGGATGATAGAGGACGTTGAGCCCGCGGTAGCCGCAGGGCTATACCTCTACGGAGCGGGCCTTGCAAAGGGCAGTGCCGAGTCCTTTAAACTTTACTACGCCTCGGCTCTGCTCTATGAAAAGGCAGAGATGCCGGTAGATCAGGAAAAGGCCCTGAGGAGTGCATTGCGTAGCAAAGGGGTCGTCCCGGCGTTGCGCCCGGAGCTTACTTACCGGCTTGGTTTTTTACAGATGGAGCTTGGTCGCGGCAGCAGTGCGCTACGCACCCTTAAGCCGCTTACCGATAGTAAGACTATGGATGATATGTATGTGATAAAGGCTCGGCTCTTGTTGCTGGCGAGCAGGCTTGAGGACTATAAAGAGCTACGCCTTACCCATCCATTCGAGAAGACGCTTAAGCGTAAGACACAGCTAATAGAAAGGCTCGTACGCGACTACACACGTATCGCCGCAAAGGCCAGCACGGTAGCCCCGGAGGTCTTGCCCCAGGTCTTTTTTAGTATGGGCAGTGCCTTTGAGAACTTCAGAGACTCAATCATTAACTCCGATAGGCCACGGGGCTTGACTAAAGACGAGAAGATCGAGTATCAGTTTCTTCTGGAAGAGATGGCATATCCGTATGATGAGCGTTCTGTCGAGGCCTATGAAAAGACTCTGAAATCTGCTCTGGTCCAGAGCCTTTACGATAAGTGGCTCTTTAAGGGGGTCGCAAGGCTGGCTTATCTGCGCCCGGTCCTCTATAAGCGTAGCTTTGATACGCGCGGGTTAGAGCCGCTTTATCAGCACGAAGTCCTGGGGGTAAACAAACTGCGCCCTGTCGTGATAGAGCCTGCCCGTAAGGTTCGTGGTTTTATTCTAAGGGATGACCCGGAGCAAGAGCAGGCTGGCGAGCTAGAGGAGGATGCTAGATGAAGATCGCGCAAAAGATTTTGGCATTCCCTGCCCTTTGTATGGTCTTTGCGGCCTTGCTTGTTCTTGCGGGGTGTACCACTACAAACCCGACCATGCCAAGGAGAGGATTTCAGGGGGGTGACTCCGGCCTTGCCACTGGCAGGGGTGTCTTGATGAGTCGCCGTGTAAAATCCCCTGTAATACCAGAGAAGGTAGAGAGGTTCTTTATCGAAATAGGTGTAGCAGGTCTTGATCCGTTAGCAGTAGGGCAGTCGCATAGCGGTGATATCTCAGGGGGGAGTATCTTTGACGATACGACTCGTTCAAGGCTCAGGCGTGAGGTCTACCTGAAGCCCGGCAACTGGAAGGCCCACTATCATCTTGGACTATTCTATATGAGCAGAGCCGAGTTTGAGCAGGCAGAAAAATCACTGCACAAGGCAATGGAATATAAAGGGTCTCCTCGTTTGTTATATAATGCGCTTGGCACGTTATATGAATCCATGGGTAATCAGGAAAAGGCAAAGGACTTTTTTAAAAGTGCGCTGGACGCCAAGAGCTCACCTCTGGCAAACAGCTCGCCTCTTACCTCGCCTCTGGTAATGATGAATGCCGCCAGCACCTATATGCGCTCTGGGCAGTTGGATAAGGCCGAGAAATTAATCAGACGAGCCGATCAGACGGAGATATCCGGCACTCCAGTATTTAACTATAATATGACCTTGATCTTATACCAGACAGGGCAATATGATGAAGCTCTGGAGCGTATAGAAAGGACTATAAAAGCCGGGCGCAAAGACTATCTGGTGCGATATACAAAGGCCTCGGTACTGGTAAAGCTCAATATGTATAACGAGGCTTTAGAGATCTTTGGCCAGCTAAAGGCCGAGCGACCCGGAGATGCCAGACTCTATAAAAATATGGGCGTTATCTATGAGCTATATCTGGGTGATATGGCGCGAGCCTTGCAAAACTATGTTGGCTATATAGGAATAGTCGGTGA
>CAZUFI010000061.1:6016-9179 GCA_964618745.1 uncultured Thermodesulfobacteriota bacterium
CAATGAAGAGACAATTAATATTAGTATCTATAGTGGCCTTGATGGTTGTCTTTACGGCAAGTTCCGTGGCATTTGCACGTAGCAGCAGTAAACTCAGGCACGAGCCGGATGTTGTTTCCAGGGTAATAAGGATTGAAGGCTCGGTCGAGAAGCCTCGCGTCATCTTTATCGTCCCAAGAAGCAGACTTTGGCGTGGAGGTTTCTTGAATAAGAGTTTCAAGGAGGATATACTAAGGCCTGTATATCCGGATAAGTTGATCAAGCAATGGGCACAGCCCTTACATAAAGGAGGATAATCTTTAAATGGAAACAGTAGCAGCATTTTTTAAGGACGGCGGGATATTCGTGAAATTCATTCTCGCGGTCTCTGTCATAGGGCTTGCCATTATTGTGGAGCGGGCAATCTTTCTGCTCTATAAATATAACGTCGATGGCAAGGTTCTGTGGAAGAAGGTATCTGGCTTTATAAGAGATAATGATATTGAGGGTGCAAAGACGATCTGCTCGAATAATAACGTACCCTTGATGAAGATAATGAACTACGGACTAGAGGCCAGCAGCGGTAGTGCCAAGGACATTCAGAACGCAATAGATGAGGCCGCTCTTGAGGTTATCCCATCGGTTGATAAGCGTGTTACTTATCTCTCGACGCTTGCTAATGTCGCAACGCTTCTGGGGCTGCTCGGTACTATTCAGGGCCTTATTCAGGCATTTTCGGCCATTGCCGTGGCCGATCCTTCGCAGAAGGCGGCACTGCTGGCAAAGGGTATCTCGATAGCACTTTACTCGACGGCCTCGGGGCTTGTCGTAGCCATCCCTATGTTGATTATGTATACGATCTTGCAGGCCAAATCGCAGAAGATAATAGACGAGATCGACGAGTTCTCCGTAAAACTCGTTAATCTTTTAAGCAGAGGTAAAAGTGGCGTATAGGCCCAGCAGAAGATCGCATAGCCACGGCCACGGGACGGAACTTAATATTATTCCGCTGATGAATGTCTTTGTCATTATCATCCCGTTCCTCTTGCTTACCGCTGTCTTTGCCAAGACCTCGATGATTGAGATCTTTCTGGCGCAGCAGGACGCTGTGGTAAACGCAAGCTCAAAGAAGCAGGATCAGGGCTACCTGACGGTAAAGGTCTTGAAGAGAGGCTTTGTCCTGGACGGTATTGGTAAGGGCATTGTTATCCGCAAAAAGAACGGTAAGCTCAACTACGAGCGGCTATCGACTACGCTTCAGAAGTTAAAGGACAGGCACCCACGAGTCCAGGAGGTAGCGATACTTTTTAATCCGTCGTTTTCTTATGAGTCCGTGGTTAAGGTCATGGATGTCACCAGAGAGGCAGAGGTTTCGCGCAGCGGTAAGACAACCCGGCGCGTACTCTTTCCGTTGGTCTCACTCGGGGAGAATAAATAGACTATGCCTCGTCACCCATCTAGAAAAAGACGTAGTCGTAACCGCCTTGTCGTAGCGACCCTATCGCTTACGGCCCTTATGGATGTCTTTACTATTATTCTACTATTTCTCTTAAAGAGCTATTCGGCAGAGGGCGATATCATGTCGATAGATTCTAAGCTTATTCTGCCGGTCTCGACCGCTACCGAGATTACCAGAAGCAGTCTGCTTTTGCAGGTTACGCCTGAGGATATTATTGTAGAGGGAGAGAAGATAATAAGTGTGAAGGAGGCAACCGCCGGTAAAGAGATGTTGGTCAAGCCACTCTATGAAAAATTAAATGAAATAGCAAAGCGCACTGAATTTATAGCAAAGAGCAATAAGGCACTTAACTTTACGGGGCTAATTGTTATCCAGGGTGATAAGCGTATTTCTTTTAGGTTACTGGAAAAGGTTATGTATACCTCGGGCCAAGCCGGATATAACGGTATATCGCTGGCGGTGACCAAAGGTGAGTAAAAAGGTATTTACAGTACTTGTCCATCATGAGGGGCAACGCAGCAAAGAGCTTTTGCCGGGGCGTGGTGGTGTAGTAGTCGGCAGCTCTTATGACTGCGATATCGTCTCGGAGCAGCCTGAGGTTTCTGGTAAGGGAGGCAAGGGTTTTGCCATCTTAAAGCGTTCCGGGCGTGACCATCTGCTGCGTCTTCCAGATGGTATTCAAGACGCAACCGTTACGGTCGATGGTAAGTCTTTATCAATCGCAGCCCTTGATGAGCTCGGAATCTTAAAGAAAAAGCGCGGGATCTTTCAGATAAAGATACCTGCGGGTAAGGACTGCACGGCAACGATTGGTAATATCACGCTAGAGATGGGGATGAGGGTCTTTGTCGGCGATCCGGCTGATATCAGCAGTGCCGTCCCCGTGGATGCCGCTCTAAAGAGATCCTGGATCTCGCGTGATGATTATTCTTTCCTGACTGTGCTGGTAGCCAGTGCTGTTTTGCACTTCGCAATCGTTACGGTACTAGATAAGATTGAGATAAAGAAGCCACCTCCGGCTGAGATTATCAAGCAGATGGCCCCGCGCTTTGCAAGGCTAATACTAGAGTCGCCCGCAAAGAAGAAGGTCATGGCCGTTAGAGGTGGCGGCCCGACAACGATAGAAGAGAAAAAGGCAGAGCCAGCGAAGGAGAAGAAAACCAAGAAAGTTACAAAGGAAAAGACCATAAAAAAGGTAGCCGTTAAGGAGCCCGTACGCAGAAGCGTCAGGAAGCGGGGGCTCGTGGGTGTTATTATGGCCAAGAGTCGCCCGGTAGTCGCTATAGACACCGCCGACGATATAATTAAGGATATAGACAGAACCAAGCTGAAACAAAGCAGCTACTTGAAGGGGCGCGAGGCCGTGACCTCGGTCGCCAAGAGTGTCGGACAGACACGTCTTGCGGTAGTTGATAAAGATATTAAAGGCTCAGGCTCAATGGGGAAGAATATCGGTGCTCTTGTCGGTGAGCAACGCGAGTCGGGTACTGCCGGTCGCTCAAACTTTGGTACGGATGACGGCACGGGGCGTGGCGTTAAATCCGAGCAGGCGCGTGACCTCAGTGCGCTTCGCTCCAGAGACGAGGCCGATGTCTATAAAAGGGTGCGCTCTTATATCGGCGGGCTTAAGTATATCTATAATAGTGCCCTTAGAAAGAACCAGAGCTTAAAGGGGAATGTTACCGTCAGCTTTGTTATAACGCCTGAGGGCAAGGTCAAGGATGT
>CAZUFI010000062.1:0-3584 GCA_964618745.1 uncultured Thermodesulfobacteriota bacterium
TATATTATAAATACCTGTACGGTTACGCACAAGACCGATGGCGAAGGCCGGCAACTGGTCAGGAAGGTCAGGCGTAAGCACCCTGATTCCGTGATAATAGTTACGGGCTGCTACGCTCAGGTCTCACCGCAAGAGGTCGCAGAGATCGAGGGTGTTGATTATGTGCTGGGTAATCCTGAGAAAGACCGTGTTGTTGAGTGTATAAAAAGAGGTAGACAAAAGGACGGTGCGCTTGTAGAGGTCGGTGATTATCAGAAGGGTACGCCGCTTAAGCTTCGCGCGCAAAACCACCTACAGCCAAAGGCCGGTCGTAATGTACGCACGCGAGTAAACCTTAAGGTGCAGGACGGCTGCAACAAGAACTGCGCCTTCTGCGTTATCCCACTTGCAAGGGGCAGATCCAAGAGCGTTGCCTTGGCCGATGTAATGGCAGAGATAAAAGGCTTGGTCGAAAAGGGTTTTAAAGAGATGGTCCTGACCGGCATTCATCTGGGTGCTTATGGTATGGACTTTGAAAAGGGTTATTCTATTTTAAAACTCTTGCGTGAAATCGAGGCCGTTGGTTTTGATGCGAAGTTCCGGGTAAGCTCGCTCGATCCTGATGAGGTAGGAGTTGAGATGATAGAGTTTCTGGCAAACGCAGGCTCGATCTGTAATCACCTGCACCTGCCTGTGCAGAGCGGAGATGATAAGGTCTTACGGATGATGAACCGGCCTTATAGCGCAAGATCATTTGCCGATACTGTCCGGGCTCTTGCGAAAGAGGTCTGTGATATATCTGTTGGTACGGATGTTATCGTGGGTTTTCCGGGCGAGGGCGAGCAAGAGTTTGAAAATACATATAATTTATTAGAGGCCTTACCGCTATCATATATGCATATCTTTCCGTACTCAAAGCGTGCCAGGACTCTGGCCATTGATATGCCGGGTCATAACGATCCAAAGGTCATAAAGGCACGCTCTGTAAGGTTGCATGCTCTGGACGCAAGGAAGAGGCAGGGGTTTTACGAGCGTTTCGTGGGGCGTGAGATGACGGTCTTGATCGAGTCGGCGCGAGATCGTAAAACAGGGCTCTTAAAAGGGCGTACGACAAATTATATTCCTGTTTTGGTCGAGGGCGGTGATGAGCTAAAGTCTAATGACATTACGGTCACCTTGACCGATATTATGAAAGACGGTATGAGGGGCGAGCTGTGAGTAGAAAAAAAACAATAGAGGACTTTAAATCAACCCTGCCCTTTGTCTTTAAAGACGATTCAATACTGGGGTTGGCCTTTGTCCATAGCTCTTACGTAAATGAAAAGGCAAAGCAAGGGCTTGAGTCTAATGAACGCTTGGAGTTTCTGGGCGATGCCGTTGTCGGCGTTGTCATCAGTAAACTTTTATATGAGAACTTCCCTGAACTAGCAGAAGGCGAGCTGACTCGTTTCAGGGCGCGTCTTGTAAATAGGCGTACTCTTGCCGGGCTTGGCAAGGACTGGGGGCTGGGCCCGCTGCTCTTGCTTGGCAGGGGCGAGCTTATGGCAGGAGGCAGAGAAAACCCGACGATACTCTCTAATACCTTCGAAGCGGTGCTTGGCGCGGTCTTTCTGGATCAGGGCTACGAGCAGGTAGCGGCACTTATTGAGAAGCTCTTTACTCCGCTTATGCAGACGGGTCTTGAGGAGCAGGGACACTTTGCTTTTAAGCCGGAACTGCAAGAGATCGCGCAGAAGTTTTTTAAAGAGCCTCCTCTTTACAGAGTGATAGATGAAGATGGCCCGGCGCATGAGCGGGTCTTTACCGTCGAGGCGGTGGTAGGTGGCGAGGTGCTGGGCACGGCCACGGGTGGACGAAAAAAAGACGCGGAACAGTCCGCTGCCAAAGAAGCAATAAAGGCTTTGGCAGAGAAGGGCTATAGCCTCAAGGCCTGAGGTATCTAATGGCAAAAAAAAAGCAACTTATCATTCCTGTATTTATTCCCTTTGGCGGATGTCCGCATAAATGCGTCTTTTGTAATCAGCGCGATATTACCGGGCAGAGCAATATGCCGACCGCTCAAGAGGTCTCTGGTAAGGTCATTGAATATCTATCTTCTTGGAAGGGGACGGGGCACCGCGAGGTTGCTTTTTATGGGGGCAGTTTTACAGGGCTTCCCGTAAATATTCAAGAAGAATATCTGGCTGCCGCCAAGGTCTTTGTTGATGATGGTAGGATAAATGCTCTGCGCATCTCTACGCGCCCGGATTATATAGATGCAGAGGTAATTAAGCGTCTGCTGCGTTTTAGAGTAGAGACGGTCGAGCTTGGGGTGCAATCGCTCGATGACGAGGTCCTTGCGCTCTCGGGTAGAGGGCATGACCGTAGTGCTGTGGAGCTTGCCACGGGCCTTATAAAGGAGGCCGGCATCGCGCTTGGCATCCAGCTTATGCCCGGGCTTCCGGGCGATAGCACCGAGCGTTTTATGCAGACGATACTTGGCTCAGTTGCACTGGCCCCTGAGTTTGTAAGGATCTACCCTACTCTGGTTATTAAGGATACCGAGCTTGCAGGGCTGCATGCGGCTGGGCGTTACACGCCTTGGGAACTGGCGGATATGGTCGAGCTTCTGAAGAAGGCAGTGGCGGTCTTTGATAGTGCCGGTATAAAGATTATCAGGATGGGGCTGCATGGATCAGCAGAGCTTGAGCAGTCTCTAATAGACGGCCCATATCATCCTGATCTGAGAGGGCTTGTTGCAGAGGCAGGTTAAGCCTGTACCTGTTAGGCCTGTAAATGAAAATCTATAGATTGAAAAAATAAAGGCGTGGAGAGCTGGAAAGCCCTCCGCACCTTATTTGTTTTTTTAACTTATATTCTTATATAGTGCTCTGTAAATTGTATTATCTTTTCTTTAGAAGCCTCTGTAGTGCTGCGTAAGATTCTTCGCGCACACCTTGGTCTTCGTCATATATTGCCAGATTCAGCTCGTCAAAGCTCTTTATATCACCTAGCTTTCCTAGCGCAATCGCAGCCTCGCGTCTGACAAACGGCTCGGAGTCGTTTTTCAGTGCTGAGGTTAGTGCCGGTGACGCTGCCTTTTTGCCGGAGTTACCTAGCGCCCTTACGGCCTCTACTCGTTCAACCCATGGCAGGCCTTTATTGGTCGAGCGTTTTATTAACTGGGTAAAACTGTAATTTACCTTAACCCAGTTTTTGGTTGGTTTAGAGTGTTTTCTTGCCTTTATCGTCGCAAGTGCCGTTTTGGCGGCCTCTGCTACTCTCGCCTTTTCTTTACCCGAGAACCTATAGCTTGCCTTATCATTCAATAGCTTATTAATGGCAAAGCTTGCTCTTGCGTCATGTGAGGCGACCAGTGCCTTTATTATCTTTACGCGAGTCTTTGCGTTTTTTTCTTTTTCTAGCGCGTTAATCAATGCGTTTGCCGCGTATCTCTTTTTTATATCACCCAGATAGCTTGCGCTGTAACCACGCACACCGCTGTCGCTATCGTTGTTTAGCGCATCAATAAAGGCACTGATTGTCGCGTGGTCTTTGTTCTTTATTGCCTGTGCCGCAGCACGCCTGACCCATACGCTCTTATCGGTGCCAAGAGCTGCCTTCAT
>CAZUFI010000062.1:3684-9087 GCA_964618745.1 uncultured Thermodesulfobacteriota bacterium
ACGGTTTCTTTGAGCTATATGAGGTATATGGCGTTCCCAGAGTCTTTGGTTTTTTTGTTACTTTAGTCGGTGCGGCTTTAGGCATGGTATAGTTCTGTTTTTTTGCGGGTGCCTGAACACCTGCCGTGACACCCATCTTTGCGAGTGCCTCTTTGGCGGCTATAGCAACGCTCCTTTCATTTGTATATGTCCCGTCTTGTTTATAGACAGAGACGGTATCAGGGTCTTTAAGGGCTTTTTTCAGAGGCCCTATTGCGATCTTGTTATCTATCTCGCCCAGGGCCGAGGCCGCGGCTTTTTTCACGAAGACGCTATCGTCTTGCTCCAGTGTGTTGATAAGAGCGGCGACCCCGTTCTTTGCCTTGAGCCTGCCAAGGGCCTCTGCCGCATTCTGCCGTACAATCCAGTTGTCGTCTTTTTCCAGGGCTATGATCAGTGATTTTGCGGCCTTTATATTGCCGGAGTTGCCAAGCTTCATAGCTGCCTGACCACGCTCGAATGGCTGGTTGGTTTTGCTCAGTAACGTACGTATATCGTTGGTAATACCCTGCACCTGCGGTGTGTTTTGCTGGATATTCAACCTTGTGGTGGTCGTCCTGTTGCCGTCCTGTTGCTGCATCTGAAAGGTCATATCTTTCTGCATGCCTGTCATGCCTAGCACCAGCATAGGTAGCATCGCAAGGCCTATTGATCCGATCATTGCGATTGCAACGATGATAGGCACTAGCGGCCCTACCAGTGAGATTAATATAAAGCCGATCTTCCATTTCCTGGAGGGCTGAAAATCAAAGTCTCCTTTTATCTCTCTTAGTTCATGGTAGAGCAGGTAAGAAAATATTATAGGAAATGGTGCGAGGATCATAGATAAGATTGGCCCTACGATCGGAATGATCCCAATGAGCACTAGTATTATAAACATAACAAAGAATTTTATGAAGACGCTCAGCCCATGCCCTCTTACGTACGCCATGCTCTTTAAGAGCGCATTCATTCCGCGTTCATCCTCTTCTATTAAGATAAATAGCGGGAAGAAGAGCCAGATTGCGAGAACAAAACCAGGGATGACGAACAGAAAGTAGCCACCCATGATGACAAACATCTGTAAGATCATTATCCATAAAAAAGGCAGGGCTTTACCCTTGGTCCCCTTGAATGCCTCTCTCACGTTGCAGGCTCTGGGTATGGCATAATACAGGGCTGCGTAACAGCGCGACATGACATAAAACATGCCTGGAAATATAAGTATTACAGTGACGAAGACCAGCGACGGAGAGATAAGAGTAGGGATAACTGCAATCGATGATCCTATAACTATCAGCACGAAGGTTAGTAGCATTATAAGAATAAGCGTCCAGAAGCGTGCCTTGAAGACACCCCATGTTTTTTTGAGGAGCGTACCTATGCCTGAGAGTTTCTCCCTGCTCGGTGCTGTGGGTGGAGGCGGGGTGCCGCCTGTATCTGCAATGCCGGCAGGCTCTATGGAAGGGGCCGTTGGTAGGTCCTCTTCAGAGATGCCGCTGAAGTCATCTTTATCGTCACTCATTGTAATCTCCTATTGTATTAATGAGTTAGGTCTCTGGTCTTACTGGTTTAAGTCCTTATGATGATGAATGGCAGGCTTCGCATCTGCGAGGTTTTACTGCCCAATACCTATATATCGGCAAAGAGGGCGGTAAAATTGAGAAAATAGGAGTCTTTGTTTGGGTGTGTGGTCGTGTCTAGTGGTTGTGTTGTTTTTTCTTTTTATATATTAGGGTTACGACCGAGAGGATAATGATAAGACCAAGCCCTGCAATGAGTGGCCAGCCTACCTGTCCCTTGGCCATATCCGGGATAGAGCTTGAGAAGGTGACGTAGGCTATGGTAGCTGGCAGCATGAATATAAAGGTTGGTATTATATAGGCCTTAAACCCTATGCCGGAGAGACCAAAGGCGTAGTTCAAGAGGTTATACGGAAAGAGCGGAATAAGGCGTGTGATCGCGACTATCTTCCATCCGTTTTTCTTGACGCGTTTATCAAGAGAGCCAAGGCCGCCTTTTTTAAGTATTTTTTTAGCCCATTTACGGCCAATAAACCGGGCCACGAGAAAAGCAAGGGTAGCTCCGCTGGTCGAGCCGATAGCGACATAGACGACGCCCCAGAGCGGGCCAAAGAGTATCCCGGCGGCGATTGTTAGGGGAAGGGCTGGTAAGAGCAGCGTCGGGGTTACCGTAAAGATAAGGATAAAGACGATTGGGGCAAGCATGCCTTGAGCCTCAATATAGGTCGTGAGTCTCTCGGTACTCAGCGCCAATGCACCGGGGTTGGTCTTTAGCACCACGGCAAAGGCAGTTACGAGAACAAGTAATACGGCAAGTCTGAGTGTCTTTTTATTCATCTTATATGGCCTGATCTTCTGTAAGCTTTAAGGCTTCTTTCAGGGTTGGTATCCCGGTGCGCCCTCCTGGTTGCTGGCACTTAAGGGCTGCCATAGCCGATGCGAACTCGATTGTCTTTTCTATGGGCCAGCCGTTTATGATTGCGTAGGCAAAGCCGCCGTGAAAGACGTCGCCGGCCCCTGTGGTATCGATAGTATTGATCTTATAGGCATCTCTAAAGATGCGTTTGTCTTTGGCGCAGGTAATACTGCCCTCTTTACCAAGGGTTATGGTGATGGCCTTTGCCTGTGGATTTAAGGTGCGAAGCTCTTTTAATGCCTTGTCCGGGCTACTTGCTACGGCCCTTGCAAAGCTCTCGGAGGTGACTATATAGTCCGAGGTCTTCGCAAGCTCTAGCATGCCCGGGCGCATGCTGCCTGCGTCAAGTAGTACTGGTACGCCCGAGTCCTTTGCAAGCTCTGCTGCGGCCTGTGAGGCATCTTCCATTAGACCGTCAAGCAGCAGGATAGAGGCTTTTTTTATAAGGGGCGTTCTGATCTCTGCCGGTGCCATTGGTGTTGCGCTTGCGCGTTGCCAGATAACAGTTCTTGAGCCATTGTCTGTATTTACGATGATACAGGCCCGCTGCGAGGTAGCGTCTTTTCTCGTAACCAGCCCTTTGATCGATATACCTTCAGATATAAGCCCTTTTTTTATTGTCTTGCCTGCGTCGTCGTCGCCGATAATACCCATAAAATGCGCTGGCACGCCAAGCCTCGCAAGTGTTACAAGGGCTGTTGCAACGGGGCCGCCACCTTGCGTTAAGAGTTCTTCGGCCTCGGACTTTGAGTCTTCTTTAGGAAAATCAGAGACAACCGCGATCTCATCGAGCGAGCACTGCCCAAGGCCAACGGCTGCCAGTTCTGTGGATTTGGTGATTTTTCCCTTTGGCATCATTTCATCAGTATAGTTGTAATCGATAAAAACCGCAATCTATTAGCTCTTTCAGGTGGTGGGCGGTGTTTTTTGTGTCATTACGTCGGATATATTTGAATTGTAAAATCTTTGTATTTTTGATATTTTACCAAGATATGTTAGTCGAGTTTCCCCATCAGGTAAGAATAGAGAATACGAACTTCTGTAATGCCGTCTGCACAATGTGTCCCAGAGAGATGCTTACCAGACCCAAGGGTACTATGGGTCTGGGCTTCTTTAATAAAATCGTTGCGCAGTTGGTCAAAGGAGGTACAAAAGAGCTGCATCTTCAGGGTTATGGTGAGCCATTTCTCGATAAGACCATAATTAAGAAGATAAAAGCCGCAAAGGCCGCTGGCATGCCCTATACCTTTATGGTCACCAATGCTTCGCTCTTAACCGATAAGGTCTGCCGTGAACTGCTGACTTCGGGCCTTGATAAGCTGAAGATCAGTTTCTATGGAGTAGAAAAAGAGAGCTATGAAAAGATCCATAACGGCCTTAAATTTGAAGAGGTAAAGGCCAATCTCCAGCGGCTCCTGCGCATTAGAAAAGAGATAAAGAAAAGTGGTAAGCCAGTGACTAAAATTGATGTTAAGTATATAGGCAGGCTCAGGGACTTCGTACGCTTTGCCTTTCAATGGGGCTTTAAGGCGCATATCTCCTTTGCGCGTATGCATAACTATGGCTATGGCAGGGGCTTTAATAAGGCAGAGAAGGAAAAGAGCGAGCGTAAGTGCTCGATGGTAATAGACCCTGTGATGCAGGTCTTGTGGGACGGCCTTGTCGTGCCGTGCTGTTACGACTTTGACGGTAAGATGATCCTTGGTGATCTCAACAAAGAGACGGTAGCCGAGGTCTGGAAGGGTGAGAAGTATACCAGGTTCAGAGGGCTTCACCAGCGTGGTGAGTACGAGAAGCTGCCCATCTGTAATAACTGCGATAAGCTTCGCTAGAGGCAAGGGTAGATGGCCTTAAATATTCTGGTTGTAAAATATAGCTCGCTTGGCGATATAATAAATGCCGTGCCTGCGGTAAAGCTCCTGCGCAACGGATTGCCGGAGGCCCGCATTCACTGGCTTATAAATAAGGCCTACGCACCGCTTATCGAGGGCGCACCTTTTGTCGATGAGGTTATTGTCGCGGAGGGGCGAGGCCTTGCCCCTACGCTTCGTGCCATAAAGGTGCTTCGCAGTAGACGTATTGATATGGTCGTTGACCTTCAGGGGCTTTTAAAGAGTGCTGTTATAGGTTATCTCTCGGGCGCCAAGCGGCGTGTCTCCTTCCTTTATACACGCGAAGGTAGTTCGATCTTTTATAATGAAAAGCTAGGGGCGAGTAGATCCGACGGTGTCCACGCGGTCGTTGAGAACGCATCGGTTGTCGCAGGGATTCTGGGTAGAGAGTTGCCGGATAAGTTAAGTACCGAACTGCCCGTCTCTGAGTCGGCGATTGATCAGGTTGATCTTCTTTTAAAGGAAGCCGTTGGCAGCGGACCTTTACTCGTGCTGAGTCCAACATCCCGGTGGAACTCCAAGATGTGGGGCGCGGCTCCTTTTGCGGCACTCGCTGATATCTTTATAGAAAAAAACAATACTAAGGTCGTCTTCACAGGTACTCCCGGCGACCGCGCGTATATAAAAGGCATAATAAAAAAGATGAAGCATAAGGCCATAAACCTTGCCGGTAAGACCGATATAGCGCAGTTGGCAGCGGTCTTCAGGGCCGCTGATATTTATATTGGCTGCGACTCCGGGGCTACTCATATAGCGGCCTCACAGGGGACGGCAGTCGTCGCTGTCTTTGGTCCGACCGATCCGGCCTATACCGGGCCTTACGGAGATAATGCAGAGGTAGTTAGCATGGAGATCAGCTGCGCGCCGTGCCGCAAGCGTGAGTGTAAAGATCTCAGGTGCATGAACCGGGTTACCCCTGAGATGGTCTACAAAGCAGCTCTTCGGAGACTGAGTTCGTGATGCGCCCGGGAAGTCTTTTATATCGCACCCAGCTTGTAGGGGCGCGTCTCGCCTTGCCTCTGCTCGACAGTTTAGGGTTCTTTAAATTCCCACG
>CAZUFI010000063.1:0-1972 GCA_964618745.1 uncultured Thermodesulfobacteriota bacterium
AGGGGGCGTGTCGGGCGAGGCGAGCGCAGCTCTGTCTGTATATTGCTCGCTCAGTATACCCGCAACGAAGATACGTGGAAGAGGCTTAAGGTCATCGAAGGGACTACAGACGGCTTCCGTATAGCCGAGGAGGATCTGAAGATCCGAGGGCCGGGCGATTTTATCGGGACGCGCCAGTCCGGGATGCCGGATTTTCGCAGCAACGATACATTCGCAGACCTTGGTCTTCTGCGAGACGCAAGGGCGGACGCAATAGTCTTTCTCGAATCAGACCCGGAGCTTACCACATCCGAAGGCCAGCTAATAAAAGAGATACTCAGGCATCGGTGGCGCGACAGGTTATCGCTTGCCGAGGTGGGGTGAGGGGGTATTGTACTATCCATTTGCTAAATTACAGCTATAATCTCAGTAGGGACTTAAGGTTGTAGCTATAACAAATTTATTTCATTAACTTTTTTAGCTTGCTGCCGATATGTGAAGTGTCTGTATCTTTGTTTTTATTACATTTAAAAAAAGGAGGCTAGTCATGGCCACAGGGAATAATGCTGTAGATGGAAAGTCGTTTCGTAAAAGCGTTGAAAAGATGGTCGATGAGGTCCTTCAGCTTACTGGTCTGGAAAAAGGAATCTGTGATGCGATAAAGGGTAATAACGCTGTCATAAAGCTGAAGTTCCCTGTGACGATAAAGGGTAAGGTAGAGATCTTTACCGGGTGGCGAGCGACGCACAGTATACATCGGTTACCTGCAAAAGGCGGTATACGTTATTCCATGGCAGTTGATCAGGGTGAGGTCGAGGCCATGGCGGCTCTGATGACCTATAAGTGTGCAATCGTTGATGTCCCTTTTGGCGGTTCTAAGGGAGGGCTTAAGATAGACCCACGCAACTACGACCGAGAAGAGCTGCAGAGAATAACCAGGCGTTTTGCCCGTGAGCTGGCAACTGCCGGATTCTTAAGTCCTGCGATGAATGTTCCGGCCCCGGATATGGGAACCGGCCAGCGCGAGATGGCATGGATCGCAGATACCTATAAGCATCTTTATCCCAATGATATCGACTATAACGCGTGCGTAACCGGCAAGCCCGTGCATCTGGGTGGTATAAGAGGGCGTGTCGAGGCCACAGGGCGTGGTGTTCAGTATGTCTTGCGTGAGTTCTTCCGTCACCCTGAGGATGTAAAGGATGCGAATATGGACGGTGGGCTGATGGGTAAGCGCGTTATAATACAGGGGCTTGGTAATGTCGGCTATCATGCCGCAAAGTTCCTGCAGGAAGAAGACGGTGTGAAGGTTATTGCTATTATCGAGCGTGACGGAGCGCTTGTAAATGAGGATGGAATAAATGTAGAGGATGTACATAAGCATCTGGTCGCTGAGGGCTCAACCGGGGTAAAGGGCTTCCTCGGGGCGGCGTATAGTCAGGATGGCTCGGCTGCCCTTACGATGGACTGCGATATATTAATACCGGCTGCTCTGGAAGGTGTGATTCATAAAAATAATGCCGCTGATATCAAGGCTAACCTGATAGCTGAGGCCGCAAATGGACCTACGACCTATGAAGCAGATAAGATTCTGAATGAAAGAGGGATAGCGGTCTTGCCCGATGCATTCGTAAACGCAGGTGGTGTTGTTGTCTCGTACTTTGAGTGGGTAAGGAATCTGAACCATATACGCTTTGGACGTATGGAGCGACGCATAGAAGAGATGCGTGGCCGTGATACCGCGCGTGCAATAGAAGAGGCAACGGGGCAGAAACTGCCCCCTAATATTAGAGAAGGCCTTGGTCACGGCGCAGACGAGCTGGATCTGGTTCGTTCAGGGCTTGCAGATACAATGAGCGATGCCTATAAAGAAATTCGCCGCGTTAAGATCGAGACGGAAGGGGTCTATAGCTATCGCATGGCGGCCTTCCTTATAGCCGTTAGGAAGATTGCTAAGTCGTATCTTGATATCGGCGTTTATTAAATAAGGTTC
>CAZUFI010000063.1:2072-9014 GCA_964618745.1 uncultured Thermodesulfobacteriota bacterium
CTTGCCTTTGATTCTTATATCTCAAATCCTATTGACAAATGGCTTTACGGATAGTAATCTAATGTGCTCTGAGTCGAGTGAACTTCTCAGAGCATAATTACGAAATACTAGACGGAAAAGGAGTTTTAGATGGCGGTAATAAAGCCCTTCAGGGCCATAAGATACAACATGGACAAGTCTAAGAACAGGGACGCAGAACTTACAAAGATTATGGCACCTCCTTATGACGTTATATCAGATGAGTTTCAGCAGGAGCTTTATCTCAGGCATCCTAATAATGTAATAAGGCTTATACTTGGCAAGATCCTCCCGGACGATACAGAGGGTTCTAACAGGTACTCAAGGGCCTCGGCTTATCTTGATAAATGGCAGGAGGACGGCACGCTCATTAGAGATCTCGCCCCTTCTATGTATGTGTATACACAGCGTTATAGGCTGGCAAGTGGTCAGGAGCGTGAACGAAAGGGCTTTATCGCTCTTACTCGTGTCGAGGACTTTGATGGCGGTGCGGTACGTCCGCATGAGAGAACCTTATCAGGACCAAAGGCCGATAGGCTTAACCTTATGAAGCATTGCAAGAGCAACCTTAGCTCTATCTTCTCGCTCTATCCCGAGTCGGTCGAGTTGCCACCAAAAGAGCGTGTTATGGGTCTGTTAGAGGGTGCTGTTAAAGGCGAGCCGCTTGTTAATGTCGTTGGTGATGATGGCGTGACCAATATGGTCTGGAAGGTAGATGACGCAGCTACCATAGAGAAAATAGTAGAGGCTATGGCAGAGAAGAGTCTCTTTATCGCCGACGGCCATCACCGTTACGAGACCGCGATTAATTATCGTAATTATATGCGTGAGCAGACAGAGAACCCGACCGGCGAAGAGCCATTTAATTTTGTAATGATGTACTTTACCTCTATGCGTGATGAGGGCCTTGATATCTTCCCGACCCACAGGGTTGTGCGAGGGCTTGAGGGCTTTGACGGAGCTGCCTTGCTAGAGGACTGTAAAGAGTACTTTGATCTGGAGACCGTTGAATTTGACGACTCCGGCGAGCCAGATGCCAGGGCAGAGTTTATGAAAAGCCTCGGTGACGGCGTAGAGGGTCATACTAGTTTTGGTCTTTACCTGAAAGGCACAAATACCTACAATATATTAAGACTTAAAGACGTAAAGGTTATGGACGAGCTGCTCGGTGCGGACCTGCCAGAGGTATATAAGAATCTGGATGTGACGATACTTCATTCATTGCTGCTTGGTAAAATACTTGATATCAGTCAGGAGTCTCAGACTCGTCAAGAAAACCTCCAGTACGTAAAAAGCACTGATCAGGCCTTTGAACTCGGACGTAGTGATGAGAACCAGATGGTCTTTATAATGAACCCGACTACGGTTGAGCAGGTAAGGCTCGTCTCTGAGGCAGAGCTCCTTATGCCGCAGAAGTCTACGTACTTCTATCCGAAGATTTTATCGGGACTTACCATGAATCCGCTCTGGTAGCAGGGCGGGGCAGTGGGGTCGAAGGCCTATGAATAGGCGGGTTTTGGGCACGCTTGGCAGGCTCGGTAAGATGGTCGAAGGTCTTGACCTTGCTCAAGGCGGGGGTGCCTCAGATACGCAGGCCCCGGGTGAGTCTCTTCAGAAAGTAACTACAGATACCCTGCTGCTAGCAGATTTTATCCTACCTTTAAAGAACGTAAATACCATGATGGAACTGGGCGTTGGTACCGGTGCGCTGGTGCTCGTAGCTGCTCGTAAATCCAGAAACCTTCAGGTAACAGGCGTTGAGATCCACCACGGTGCTGCTGCCTGCGCAGTAGGAAATATCCATAGTAATTCTTTAGCAGATAGAGTCAGGATTATCCACCAGGACTGGCGTGGTCTTTATGATTCCTTTTCCGAAGGCTCTTTTGATCTGGTCGTCAGTAACCCTCCGTATATAAAAAAAGGCACAGGCCGGGTCAGCCCGGTCGAGCACCGTGCTGTTGCTCGTCATGAAAGTGCAGGGACCCTGACCGAACTCGTGGATGTTGCAACGTATCTGGCAGGTGAGCACGGACGCGTGGCTTTTGTCTATCCTATAGGCAGGTTCTGCGAGCTTTTAGGTGAACTTCACAGCAAGGGGCTTGTGCTTAGAAGGCTCGCTTTTGTCTATACTCACTGCGTGAGGGCTAAAGCCCCTTCGGGGCGGTTAATAGATAAACCATTAAAAGGCAATAAAACTGCGAGTCTATTCCTGATTGAGTTTGGCCGCAGCGGTGTCTTTAAGGTGGGTGAGCCGGTATTTATATAGTTCGTTTTTCTATTCGGTTCTGTCTGTGGCGTGGCTACGTTGCATGGCCCTGATAAGGGCTTCTTTTATGGAAGGGTCTTTTACGCCATCGGCTATTCTGTCTATTTCACTGGTCTCATGAGCTGAAAGTTTGCGCAGGGTGGGGGGCTGTTCTGGTTTTTTATTTATTGGAGGATTGACCCTACCTACCTTAAAGATTATATCCTCTACAATACCTCGTCCGAGGCCTTCCGTGAGCTTTCTGAGTATATCTGCTTTATGAAAACTGAGTTCATTCATCCACGCAGCCGAGGTTACGCTGACATTCAGCTTTGTGCCAAAGAGTCTGGTGGGTTCGGTCTTCTGGGCAATCGCCGGGCCTACGGCCTCTTGCCAGAGTTTTTTGATCTTGTGCTCATTGGGCCAGACCTCGCTGGCGAGCTTGCCCCAAGATTTACCGAGCACCGCTGCGATATGCATGGGAGAGCCACCCTTGAGAGGTTCTCTTTTTTTAAATTTTCTTTTCATTTTGTCTTCCGAAGTAGCTCTCTGGAGAATATTGCTTTATCGTCAGCGATAAGAGACCGAAGGTCGGGTCTTAGCTGTTCTGCCTTGCCATGTATAGACGACCGCCGACGATCTGACCTATTATTGCCCCTGCGATTATGATCGGGACCGTCTTGTAGCCGAGTCCGGCGAATGTGCGTATGATGAAGATAGCTGGAATGGGCAGGTGTATATATATAAACCATTTTGCCGAGAACTTACGTGCATTACCTCTGAAATATCCAAAAGGAAGGTTTATTATAAGAGTTAATATTGTAACGGCGGCTAGTAGCAAGATTAGTTTATCCACGAGATCTTCCTTAGTCTCTCTGTTGTTTCTTTTATATATATAATTTAACAGAATTAGGGGGTTTTTGTCAATTTATATCGCTCTTAACTGGTAGTTTGCCTGTCTTGACACCTATAAAAACCATGATATATTCTATATAAGACAACAAATCCTCTTCTTGATTAAGCATCCTGCGAAGCAATACTTGATTCACTCTATATTTATTTTAAAGACACGGCTGCACAGAGCTTAGCTCAGATGTGATTATATAACTGCGCCAAGCTCTACGAAGGTACGTAAGGTTTAGGTTGGCCGTAGTACAATTATTTATTCTTGCGAGGATACAGCCTTTTAATTCGAGGACTTCCTTGCAGAGGACTGCTTGATGTATAGAGATTTTTTGATCTTTGCGCCTGTAGTGCTAGCGGCACTTATCTTTGTCGCTTTTGCTGCTTTTGTATACCTCAGGGTTCGTCGGCAGCGAACAGACCTTAAGTCTTTGACCAAGGCGACCGAGCTTATGGGCGGCGGTGATTATGAAGTTGAGATTGACCGTGATCTTGACGGTAACCTGGGAGTGCTCGCCGTGGCACTGCGCGAGGCCGCAGGTGCTATAAAAGAAAGAACTCAAAGTTGCGAGTATTTAAATAAAGTGGTCGATGAGATGGACGCAAGCCTTATTGTCGTTGATCATGAAGGTATTATAAAGATTGTTAATAAGGCTACTATCACATTGCTGGGGTATAGTCGTGATGAACTTGTTGGTCAGCCATTTATGGTGATAACAGGTAAACGGGTAAAGGGAGAGTTCGAGAGCAGTGAGGATATCAGGTATCTGAGTAAAGACGGTCGTAGTATTCCCGTTCATTTTTCGAGCTCTGAGTTGGTCGATGCCGATGCTTTCGGGATGGTCTGTGTTGCAAGAGATATCAGTGAGCACGCAGCCGTGCAGGAGGCCCTGAAATCGAGTGAAGGCAAGCTTAATGCTATCTTGCAGGCAATAGGCGATTTTATTATTATGGTCGATAAAGATATGGCTATTATCTGGGCGAATGAGGCCGTTACCTCGGCCTTTGGTTTTGATATTGTAGGTAGAAACTGTCATGAAACATTATTTAACCAGAAGCAGCAATGTATAAGTGGTGCTTGTCCCGTCATGCAAGCATTTGAAGACCAACTCTCTCATACCGATGAAATAGATGTTGAGGTCTTTGGAGAAGCCAGGAGTTTTGAGTGTACCGCGAATGTAGCTACCAGAGACGAAAATGGAGCTCCTGTCGCGGTCATCGAGGTCTGTAAGGATATAACCGAGTACAGGCGTGCCGAGCAGGCACTTATTCAGAACGCAAAGCTCGCCTCTCTCGGTGAATTGGGTGCTGGTATCGCCCATGAATTGAATAGTCCGCTTGCCGGTATCTTATCGCTTGCCGAGGTTATGCTAGCGCGTATGGAGAGTTCCGATACTAACTACGTCTTTGTAGAGAAGATCAAGGACGCGACCGTACGGAGCAAGCATATAATAATGGATCTTATGTCTTATTCAATGCCTGACGCAGAGCAGATGCGACCAGTCTCTGTTAATGAGGCCTTGAACTCTGTCCTTTCTCTCTTTATCTCTGAACTTAAGACCTTCCAGGTCAAGATCGAAGAAGACTTTGCACCGGACCTGCCCGATATTATGGGCAATAAGGGGCAGTTGATGGAGGTCTTTCTAAATATTATTAAAAACTCAAAGGATGCACTGGCTGGTGAAGGGAATATAACGATAAAGACCTCTAAACTTAAAACAGGTGGTGATGAATTTGTAGAGGTAGATATATCGGATAATGGCCCAGGTATCTCTGAAGATTCTATAACGAGAATTTTTGATCCTTTCTACACGACTAAGGAGAAGGGTGGGGGGATGAATATAGGGCTTGGGCTTTCAATATCAAAGGGTATTATAGAGGCACATGATGCCACGATTAAGGTCGAGAGTACTGTGGGTGTTGATACGCATTTCAGGTTGTTGTTTCCTGTCGCGGCGCAGCCGGAGCAGGTCGGTCTCGACGGGGGGGGGTAGAGAATGCAGAGTTATGCGGGTGAGGCAGTAAATACAGGGTCGAATAAACGTCTTAGTGCTGTGGTGCCGAAGGATAGGGCTATTCTGGTAGTGGATGATGAGGAGACGGTGGGGCTTGGGATGAGCGAGATTTTAAAGTTATCCGGCTTTAAATCATCTTTTGTCACCGATGGTGTTGCAGCGATTGAAGAGGTGCGAAAAAGTAGATACGCACTGGTATTTATGGATATTATAATGCCTGGTCTGAATGGGCTTGATGCATACAGGAAAATAAGAGAGATCGATATGAAGATAAAGGTAGTGCTCTTTACCGGCTTTTATAAAGATGCAGATACCGTCATTATGGAAGGGGTTCGGGAGGGGATGATCGATGAGTTTATAAGAAAACCTTTTTTTGCCAGTGAAATTATAGATATAGCAAAAAAATACACATAGTCAGATCTTTTTCCAGATTTGATAACAGAGGGTTGTTTATGGATATTTCAGGTGTTGATTCTTTTATAGAGAGTCTTGGTGGAACCTGCGCATTTGTCGATGATAGAGGCGCGTTGCTTTTTGTCACACCTCATTTTGAGGAGGTTTTTGGTGATAGTAAGTCTTTGGAAACATCTCTGGAGCTCTTTGAAATGGACGTGGATGGGGTGAGAAATTTACATATGGAAATTCTCTCGGAAATGCGTGTTGGACTAAAGGATTTCGCTGATATGACGATAAGATGGAGAGGGCAGTCTTATCTCTTGCAGTTTGTAGCATCGCGCCATGGGGGTGTGTTTTCGGGTGCTCTGGTTAATGTTACTAATGTTAGTGATAGAGCCAGGAACGATGAGCGCAGTCGTAGAGAGCTGAGCGATCTGACGCTGTTGCAAAAGATTGCATTTGGAAGAGAAAAAAAGATGGATGAGCTAAGGCAGAAGATCGAGGACTTAGCAAGTCAGCTCGTGGCGCGAGGAGTTGCTTGAGTGGGTGCTCCATTGTCGTCGTTGGTTTAAGTTCGTCTCATTGGTTATAACCCTGACCTGGTAATACCACTTTCACAACGATAAAAGCATATTATTTTCATCATCTCAGCAAAGAGTGAGTATAAAGGATTATGGCGGAAAGAATAGGTGAGCTCCTACTTAAAGAGAAGCTTATAGACCACGAACAGCTTCAGCAGGCAGTTGATGAACAGAAAAAGAGTGGTGGACGGCTTGGTTTTAACCTTACAAAGCTTGGCCATATAAGCGAAAAAGACCTGACTACTTTTCTCAGCAAACAGTATGGAATACCTACCGTTGATATTGTTGAGGGAGAGTTGGACAGTGAGGTAGTCTGTTTAATTCCCGAAGATGTAGCACGTAAGTACCAAGTCTTGCCAGTGAGTCGTAACGGCGCAACCCTTGTCGTCGCTATGGCCGACCCTTCCAATATTTTTGCAATCGATGATATAAAATTCCTTACAGGCTATAACGTTGAGACTGTGGTTGCCTCAGAGGCCGCTATAAAGAGCGCCATTGAGAGTGGTTATCAGAGTAGCGAGATGGATATGGCGATGGAGGACGTCCTCACCGAGTTTGATGAGGACGATATGGAGGTCGTCAAGGAAGAGGACGAGGTCGATATAGGAGACCTCAAAAAGGCCGTTGAGGACGCACCTGTCGTTAAGCTCGTTAACTTTATCCTCACCGATGCCATAGTCAAGCAGGCGAGTGATATTCATGTTGAGCCTTATGAGAAGTCCTTCAGGGTTCGCTACAGGGTAGACGGTGTGCTTCATGAGGTCATGAAGCCTCCGATGAAGCT
>CAZUFI010000064.1:0-3128 GCA_964618745.1 uncultured Thermodesulfobacteriota bacterium
GTCAGGTGCATGATCTTTAGGGTACTACTGAGAGTCGTAAGCGAGGCACGAGCAGTGCCGCCGCCGATAAAGGGTTTGTTATGGACGATACCACCGTAGCTCATAGGGCCGGCCAGACGCAGGCCCAGCGCACCAGCGACGGCTGCCTGTGATAATCCCGAGTTCGGGCTGGGATGATTCTGCCCGTCACTCGAAAGTGTTGCCACGGCCCCTCGCCAGTCAAAGCGTAAAACAAAAGCTGCCGCTATCATAAGGGCCGCTGTTATACGCGCAGGCAGATAACCCATAACGTCATCGAGCCTCGCGGCACAAGTCCCAAAATACCTATAACGGTCATTCCTGTAGCCAACCATCGAGTCCATGGTATTTACCGCCTTATAGATCATAGCAAGTACAGGGCCACCGATAGCGAGGTAAAATAAAGGCGCTACAATACCGTCTGCCGTACTCTCCGAGACGCTCTCGACCGTCGCCCTAACTACTCCTTCCTGGTCAAGCGTTGCCGTATCTCTGCCGACGATGCCGGACAATCTCTGACGAGCCCTCTTGCCGTCGCCTCCTGCAAGGCTCTCTCCAATAGAACGCGCGGCATCACTCAGAGACTTGACCGACAAAGACGTCCACGCCATATACAAAGAAACAATAACAAAAAGAAGCTTTGATATCTTCCAGCAAAGTAACAATACCCCCATTGATACCGCACCGACTATGGCTATCGTCAAGATAACCAGGACAGCCCCTGCGAGCCTCTGCGTTGTCGGAGATGCCTTGCCACGCAGCAAGGCCCTCTCCAGCATTGAGATCAACCTACCCATCACCTGCACGGGGTGGGTGAGGCGCACCGGGTCGCCAAGGATCATATCCAAGATATATGCCCCAACCGCAAAGACGGGCAAGAAAATTATATACTCTAAAACCACTTCCATAGATCCTTTTAGGCCTTTGCTGGCAGCCCGATTATCTTGATTAATTTATCAATATCAATGGCCGTCTCAACCCCTTTGGCAAGCCTTACAATCGAGGCCTCTTTTAAGGCCTCAAACTCCGTAACCTCTGCCTTGGCAAGACCACGCTTTTCTCTCAAGAGATTAATCAAAGCCGCCCTAAAGCCATCACTATCAAAGAGGCCGTGCAGGTAAGTACCCCAGACAAGGCCGTCATTAGATACCGCACCGTCCGAGTGCGCACGCCCCTCGCTTACGAGTCCTGCAAAGGCCGTGACACTGCCGCCAGCATCACGCACGGGCCTCGTCACTCCCATATGTATCTCATAGCCACTCACCTCTTCAGTCGCCTTTAAGAGCCCCTTACCGGCGCGGCCTTCTGCGCGTATAGTCGTCTTGGTCGAGGCCAGTACGGTATCGACCCCAAGCAGGCCAAGGCCTTCGACCTTAGCTGCCTTGCCCTCGACCCCTTCGGGGTCGCTGATAGACCGACCTAACATCTGGTAACCTCCGCAGATTCCTGCGATCATACCGCCCTTTTCCGCAAAGGCCTTTATCGCATCGCAGATGCCTCGGTCACGAAGCCACTGAAGGTCGGCGATGGTATTCTTAGTCCCCGGCAAGATCAAGAGATCCGCACCCTCTAAGCCACGAGGCGAATCAATATAATCAAGATCAACCAAAGGCTCGGCTCGAAGCGGATCAAAATCAGTAAAGTTAGATATACGGGGCAAGCGGGGCACTACTATACGCAGGCCTTCGCTTGCTGTCTGCTTTAACCCGACTCCGCCTGTAACCTCTATCGCCATACCGTCCTCGTCATGGATGCCAAGGCCTTCGATAAACGGAATAACCCCCAAGGTCTCGACACCTGTCTTTTCTTGCAAAAACTCAAGGCCCGAGTCCAAAAGCGTAACGTCCCCTCTAAATCTATTTATGATAAAGCCCTTGACGAGCTCACGCTCAGGCTTACTCAGAAGCTCCATAGTACCGACCAGAGAGGCGAAGATCCCACCCCTGTCTATATCTCCTACAATAACAACCGGCGAGCCGGTAGCTAGGGCCGTACCCATATTCGCGATATCATTTTTGCGCAGGTTTATCTCGGCAGGACTCCCAGCACCCTCCATAACTATCACATCAAAGTCTTTAGCCAGACGATTATAGCTCTCAAGAACGTATTTCATCGCCTCTTTTTTAAAGGCATGAAACTCGCGTGCCGCCATATTAGAGTGGACCTTGCCCTGAATTATTACCTGTGAGGTTTGCTCGCCCGTAGGCTTTAAGAGGATCGGGTTCATATCCGGGGTCAGTTCAGCGCGAGCGGCCTCGGCCTGAAACGCCTGCGCCCGACCGACCTCGCCGCCGCAACGAGTTATAAAAGAATTAAGCGACATATTCTGCGCCTTAAAAGGCGCAACCTTAAGGCCCTTGTTAGATAATATTCGGCATATCGCAGCCGTTATAACGCTCTTACCGGCATGAGACGATGTCCCCTGCACCATAATCGAGCGAGCCTTTCCTGCAAGTAAATTCATAGCTATCCTTTTCAATTCTAAGATTTTCAAATTATCAAAGCCAACTGGCTATAGCTGATAATTATATCAAGAGCAGGTACGCAGAGAAAGGTATTTATTAAACTAAAAAAGGCCTACGCGCACCTCCTTAAAAAGGAGGCGCGTAGGCCTTAACAAACAACCAAAATAAAAAACACCTGATTTTACAGCAACTTAAACAACATACTTTCTCACCGAGCGCACTATTTCATCGGCAAAATATGGTTTACGGATAAATTCATCTATCATCCCCTCTTTTACTCCTTCGGCTATCACCTGCTCGGCATCTCTAAAATACCCTGTAAAAAGTATCACGATAGCACCGGGAGTAAGCTTTTTTATCTCCCTGAAGGTCTCCAACCCGTTCATTCCCGGCATTACTATATCCATAAATACTATATTGTAAGGACTCTTTTTGACTGCAATTATCGCATCATTCCCACTGACTACATATTCCGCTTCAAAACCCTCGTCCTTTAGTATCTCGCTAATACCGAGTCCAACCGTCTCTTCGTCATCGACTATAAGCACCCTGCTTGCCGCTCTACTAGAGATCATAAAAAACCCTCCGCTCCTTAAACTACCACCTTCCAGTATAATATGAAATCGGCACGCCCCTCCTGAATCA
>CAZUFI010000064.1:3228-8990 GCA_964618745.1 uncultured Thermodesulfobacteriota bacterium
ACGCATCTCACCCATGCGAAGCTCTCTGGATGACTGCGCCCTGCCCATCCTCTCAAGCTCTACCATATATTTTTCAAGCTTACGACTCGACTCCCTGTATTCTGTAACGTCTTCGGCCATTAAAGCTACCCTCAACGCCTGACCCTCTCCAGCAAAGACAAAGCCAAACCAATGAAAGATCTTACCTGTAGCCGTAAAGTTAGAGATAAAATTAAAGGCCGCATTGACCTCAAGTTCTGCTATCTCTGCCTGTAATGCTTCAATCTCCTCTGCTCCGAGAAAAAACTCATACCAGTTTTTCTGCGCCAGTTCATTCTCTGCAAGCGCAAAAAACTCTTTCACCGGCCCTCTTGACTCGACTATCGCACCTTCCAGCTCAATTATAAATACCAGTGACCCCCTCAGCGTCGTACTAACAAGGTTATTCCCCTTTACCACGCTAAACCCTCTTGAAATTGCCGCCCCTCCTACTCCTGCCTGAAGCATACACAGACCTCCACACTAGATAGTTATAAATATCCCTTTAAGTATTAACCAATGGACTCTACAGTTAGCTTAGATAAAAACCGGTCGATATTTCATCATATTCAATGCCGAATAGCCGAATCGAGTGATTCAAAGCGAAAAAATATCTCTCTTATAATAGAGACCTCGACCTAAGATATAGACTACAGCGGATAGAACCTTACCTATAAATCAACCTACAGTATAATTGTATCTCCATATGTTGCGTTGTCAAGGATCTATAATGTGATTTTTTAAAGAGTTTTAAAGATAACGCCTTTGTTGCAAGACCTTGACCAAAGCCCCTTTACTATGATAATTTCTTATACAGTAAGGCCTACTCAGGCAAGCACCAGTCTGTACACCGTAATGACGAGACGATTGCCTGAGCCGTACTACAGGCATACAACATATAGCGAGCGAGACGTATTGAAAAGACACCTTAACTCAACTATACCAAGAAAGTTGTCTCTTTTTATAGCCCTGCTTGCCATCACCTTCATCGTAAATAGCTGCACCCCTAACGACCCGTACCGCGCAGAAGACGCAGGTAAGAATATCTACTACTCTACCTTTGACGAACCCCCTACCCACCTTGACCCGGCACGCGCGTACAGTGCCAACGAATACAGGCTGCTCGCTCAGATCTATGAGCCACCCGTTCAGTACCATTACCTGAAGCGTCCCTACGAACTCATTCCGCTCTCTGCGTCTAAAGTTCCTGTGCCAAAATACTACGACAAAGACGGCAGACAGCTCCCGGGGGATGCCTCACCACAGTTGGTCCACCGTGCCGTCTATGAAATCAAGATAAAAAAAGGAGTCTTCTATCAAGACCACCCAGCCTTTGCAAAGGACAGTTCAGGGCGCCAGCTATACCATGGCATCACCGATAGCGAGTTGAAAAATATTAAGATACCACGAGACTTCCCTGAAAAAGCCACGAAAGAACTCACCTCAGATGACTTTATCTATCAGATAAAACGCCTGGCAGACCCAGGGCTGCACTGCCCGATCCTGCCTATTCTAAATAAATACATCCTTGGGCTAGATGATTTTTCAAAAGCGCTGGATAAAGACCTTAAAGGTATCAGGGCCGCTCGCAAAGAGCGCATCGGTAGTATCTACAATCAGGTCGCCGATGAAAAGGCAGACCCGATAATACTGGATTACAGCAGGCACGCCCTGCCCGGGGTCGAGAAGATAGACGACTATACCTTCCGTGTAACACTTAAGCGCAAGTACCCGCAGTTTATCTACTGGCTGGCGATGCCGTTTTTCTCACCAATGCCAAAAGAGGCGATAACCTTCTATAGCCAAGGCCCTCTTAAAAAAAAGAATATAACCATAAACCGCTTCCCTGTAGGGACCGGTGCTTTTCGCATGGATAACTATGAGCCGCAGCGAGAGATAACACTCGTTAAAAATGAAAACTTCAGAGGTGAGCCGTACCCGAACGTCGGCGAAGAAGACGATGCGGCAAAGGGGCTTCTCGCAGATGCGGGTAAAAGCATGCCCTTTATAGAACGTGCGGTATACAAGCTTGAAAAAGAGGCTATACCTCGTTGGAATAAATTCCTGCAAGGTTACTTTGATCTCTCCGGCATTGGCTCCGATAGCTTTGATCAGGCAATCAAGATGAGCAGCGCAGGAGGGGTAAACCTGAGCGAAGAGCTGGCGGAAAAAGATATAAAGCTTATTACAGCTATACAGCCCTCTACCTACTACACTGGCTTTAATATGTTGGATAAGACCGTCGGCGGCTATACAGAAAAAAAACAAAAACTACGTCAGGCAATATCGATTATCGTCAAGTTTGAAGAGTTTATAGAGATCTTTGCCAATGGCCGTGGTATGGCTGCTATGGGGCCGATCCCTGAGGGTATCTTCGGCAAGAACGATGGCAAGGCCGGTATGAACCCGATCACTCATCGCTGGGATGAAAATAAAAATAAAGCCGTCAGACGCTCGGTCGAAGAGGCCAAAAAACTCCTTGCAGAGGCCGGCTACCCCGGGGGGCGCGACAAGGACGGCAGACCGCTTATCATAACCTTTGACAACGCATGGACAGGCGCATCCTCATCACCTATGATAAACTGGTTTATTAAACGCTTTAAACTTATCGGCATTCAACTGGAAAATCGCACGACCGACTACAACCGCTTTCAGGAAAAGATAAACAAAGGCAATTTTCAGTTCTTCTTCCTCGGCTGGAACGCCGATTATCCAGACCCGGAGAACTTCTTTTTTCTACTGGCAGGAGAAAATGCCAAGGTCAAGACCGGCGGCGCAAATGGCGCAAACTACGAAAACCCTGAATTCGACCGTCTCTTTAAGATAATGGAAAATATGGAGAGCACACAGGAACGTCTCGTAATAATAAATAAGATGACACGCATCCTACAGGAAGACGCACCGTGGGTCTGGGGCTATAGCCCGCTATCCTTCTCTCTAGCGCAGGGCTGGGTCGGCAATATCAAACCAAACTCAATGGCCAACAACACGCTTAAATACATGAAAGTCAATACCATCAAACGCACGGAGCTTCGCAAAAAATGGAACGCCCCTGTGCTATGGCCTATTATCGCTGCCGTAGTTGTCTTAATTCTAATCTCGATACCGGCTATTATTATGATTAAAAAGAAAGCACGCAACGGAGGGCGAGGCTAATGTTTACCTATATTCTCAGACGCCTGCTCTATGCCGTACCGATCCTTATCGGGGTAAATCTCTTAACGACCCTGCTATTTTTCTACGTCAATACGCCCGACGATATGGCGCGTACCATGTTGGGTGAGAAAAACCTCACCCCGGAGATCGTTGAAAACTGGAAAAAAGACCACGGCTACGACAAGCCGCTATTTATAAATACAAAAGAAGCCGGCATCTCCAAGATTACGCAGACGATCTTCTTTCAGAAGTCCGCGCCGCTTCTCTGGTTAGACTTTGGCAGCTCCGACCGTAACAACGTCGATATAGCAGAAGAGATAAGAGGGCGAATGTGGGCGAGCATGGCGATAGCCATACCTACCTTTATAATCGGGATCGCGACCTTCCTGACATTCTCGATGCTGCTGGCCTACGCGCGCGGTACGTACCTGGATATCTGGGGAGTGACCCTGTGCGTTGTAATGATGTCGGTCTCGGCACTCTTCTATATTATCGGCGGACAGTTTATCTTCGGCAAGATGCTCAAGCTCTTTCCGATCTCCGGCTACGACACCGGGCTACACGCAGCCAAGTTCGTCATACTCCCGGTCCTTATCGGGGTTATCGGATCAATCGGTGGCTCGGTGCGCTTCTACCGTACCGTCTTTCTCGAAGAACTCGGTAAAGACTACATAAGAACAGCGCGCGCCAAGGGGCTCGCCGAGAGGACCGTCCTCTTTAAGCACGCCCTTAAAAACGCAATGATCCCGATCCTTACGAATGTCGTCGTTAGCATACCATTTTTATTTTACGGCAGCCTCATAATGGAGAGCTTCTTTGCCATACCCGGGCTTGGCAGCTTTACAATCGATGCCATCAGCTCGCAGGACTTTGCAATAGTCCGGGCCATGGTCTACCTCGGTTCGTTATTATATATAGCAGGATTAATTCTAACCGATATTAGCTACACACTCGCAGACCCGAGGATACGCCTTGAATAGAGATATAAAAGGACTCATATAATGCCGGTAATCCTTGCTACAGACATAATCATCTATCTGGTATTTCTCGTTATAATAGCGGGCATTGTAATGGCCCGCAATGGCGACGGATACCTCAACCAGATATGGCAGCACCTGAAGAAAAACAAGCTTGCCATGGCCTGTATGATAATTCTAATCCTCTACGGCCTCGTGGCCCTTGGCGATAGCATCAGGTGGCGTGACAAAATTGAACCAGCCCCGAACGCAACGGTTGCGAGCACAAAGACGACCGTCTATAGCGCAAATGCTCACAGTCTGCTCGACCGTGCCCTCTCGGGGTTGCGAGCCAAAGACGAAAAAACATTCTCAGCCCCTCTTGCAACAAAGCTCTTTGTAAAAGAGACTATTGAGATCACAGCGCCCGACGGCACGGTAAAGACCGTACGCGATCACCCCCCGCTTAAATATCCGGGCAGCCATCTGCTGGGCACCGACAAGGTCGGCGGCGATGTCCTTATGGCGGCACTCAAGGGCGTGCGCACAGGGGTCGTCATCGGCACCGGCACGACATTAATTATAATCCCCTTTGCTATCCTCTTCGGCGTCTTTGCAGGCTACTTCGGCGGCTGGGTAGACGACCTTATCCAATACGTCTACACAACGCTATCGAGCATCCCGGGCATACTTCTGATAGTCTCATTTATGCTTATCTTCGGCTCTGAGGGCTATCAGGGCGGGGTGATTAAAGAGACCGATCTGTGGTTCGGGCTCTTTGTCCCCTCGGACCGACTCTTCTGGCTCTGCGTAATAATGGGGATTACCTCGTGGACGGATCTGTGCAGGCTTATACGAGGCGAGACCCTAAAGCTGCGCGAGCTCGAATACGTTCAGGCAGCAAAGGCCTTTGGCGTATCTAATATCAAAACCATACTAAGGCACATTATACCGAATCTCATGCATCTGGTCCTGATCACCTTTATCTTACAGTTCAGCGGACTGGTTCTAGCCGAGGCCGTCCTGAGCTATATAGGTATTGGCGTTGGCCCAGAGATGGGAAGCTGGGGCAATATGATAAATACGGCTCGCATGGAGCTCTCACGGGAGCCGGTCGTCTGGTGGAGTCTGGTCGGGGCCTTTATCTTTATCTTCGGCCTCGTGCTACCGGCCAATATCTTCGGCGATGCGATAAGAGACGCATTAGATCCGAAGCTCAGGCTTGGGCGGAAATAAAATGACCTCGATACTAAAAGTAAAAAACCTTAAGACCTATTTCAGCGGTGAGGATAAGACCTCGCCGCTATCACTGGCCGTAGACGACATATCCTTTGAGATCGCAAAAGGGCGCACAATGGCACTGGTCGGCGAGTCGGGCTGCGGTAAATCTATCACAGCACTCTCGATAATCCAGCTCATCCCGAAGCCGCACGGATATCTGGCTGGCGGAAGCATAGAGCTTGACGGCATCGAGGTTACAAAACTCGGCGAAGACGCCAAAAGAAAGCTGCGAGGCTCTGTCATCTCGATGATCTTTCAAGAACCAATGACCTCGCTTAATCCTGTCTTTACCATAGGCGAGCAGATCAGCGAGGTCATTCGCCTACACAGAAAACTCGGCAAGGCCGCCGC
>CAZUFI010000065.1:0-2204 GCA_964618745.1 uncultured Thermodesulfobacteriota bacterium
CTGGATTTTATGAAGGCCGAGGCCTCGCGCCCGCTTAATTTTAGAGAGCTTTCAAAAGGGCTCGGTATTGCCCGTGACGAGCGTGCGTCCTTTAAGGGAATAATAAATACGCTCTGCGATGAGGGTGAGATCATAAAGACGCGCGGCGGTCATTACGGCCTGCCGACCAAGATGAATCTTATCAAGGGCGTATTGACCTGCCACCCTAACGGCTTTGGTTTTGTTATTCCCGGTGACGAAGAAGAAAAAGCCAACGGAGATATCTTTATAGCCCCTCGTAAGATGAAGGGGGCTATGCACGGCGACGGTGTTGTTGCGCGTGTAGAAAATCAGAAGAGTGACGGCAGACGTGAAGGAAGTATTATCCGCATAACTGCCAGAGCGCAGCGAGAGATAGTCGGTATCTATAAGAAGGCTCGTGGCTCGCGCTTTGTTATTCCATCGGATGAGAAGGTGCTGCAAGATATCGTAATACCTACGCGCAGTGCCTTAAAGGCAAATGACGGCGATATCGTAGTCGTAGAGATTACGGCTTATCCGGCTCGTCATCAACCGCCGACCGGCAGGATTACAGCGGTCCTTGGCGACCCTAACGACCCGAATGTCGAGGCCGATATAATAACGAAAAAATACGGCCTATCTACAACCTTCCCAGAGGCCGTCGTTAGTGAAGCAGATGATGTTCCGACCGAGGTCTCTGAGAAAGACCGTGAAGGGCGCACAGACCTGCGTAGTAAAATAAACTTTACAATAGACGGCGAGACGGCCCGAGACTTTGATGATGCCGTTGGCATTGAACGCACTGAGCAAGGCTATAAACTCTACGTCTCTATCGCCGATGTAAGCCATTACGTAAAGCCCGGCACGCGCCTTGACGCCGAGGCGTATCAGCGAGCAACGAGCGTATACTTTCCTGACCGCTGTATTCCTATGCTGCCTGAGGCACTCTCTAATGAGATATGTAGCCTGAAGCCAAAGGTCGATAGACTTGCTATGACCGCTGAGCTTGATTTTGATAAGAGCGGCGGCGAGATCGGTGCGACCTTCTACGAGAGCGTTATAAAAAGTACGGAACGCCTGACCTATACAAAGGTCAAGGGAATCCTCAAAGACAAAGACCCGGAATTAATCGAGCAGTATTTAAATATACACGAAGACCTTTTGGTTATGCAGGAGCTCGCAGAGCTGCTGGCAAAGAGACGCGCCAAGGACGGCTCTATTGATTTCGACCTGCCCGAGCCGCAGATAATTCTGGATATGGAGGGTCGCGTCGAGGACATTGTACGCTCCGAGCGAAACCTTGCACATCGTCTTATCGAGGACTTTATGTTGGCTGCTAATAGGGCCGTAGCACGGCTTTTTACCGGCAAAAGAGTCCCTGCTATCTTCCGTGTTCACGAAAGCCCGGAAGAGACCAAGGTCTCGGAGTTTCGGGACTTTATAAAGACCTTTGGTTTTGAGATAAAAGGCGAGGCAACACCCAAGTCTTTTCAAAAGGTCTTGCAGGCCGCAGCCGGTACCTCTGAAGAAAGACTTATCAATCATGTCCTCCTTCGATCAATGAGGCAGGCCGTCTATTCAGAGGTCAATGCCGGACATTTCGGACTGGCTTTTAAGGACTATACGCACTTTACCTCTCCGATACGTCGCTACCCCGATCTGATCGTCCATAGGATCTTAAAGGATGTGATCGCTAATACTTATAGCAAGGCCCGGCAAGAGCAGATGGCTGCCTGGCTACCCGAAGCAGGTCTGCATACCTCTGCGCAAGAGCGCAAGGCCATGGAGGCAGAGCGTGAAATAGTAGATCTTAAAAAAGCCCAGTTTATGCAGGATAAGGTCGGCGAGGTCTTCCCGGGTTTTATCTCCGGGGTGACGAGCTTTGGTATCTTTGTAGAGCTTAAGGAGTTTTTTGTCGAAGGCCTGGTCCATATAACGACCCTTACCGACGACTACTATAACTTTATCGATAAAGAACATTGCCTGATTGGAGAGCATACCGGCTTGGTGCTAAGGCTTGGCGCAGAGGTTGAGGTCAGGCTCGTTAATATCGATATTAGCAGAAGACGTATCGAACTGGAACTCGCTGGTGCTGGCAAAGTATCCCCTAAGAAATATTCTTCTCCTGCTAGGTCCCCAAAAAAAACATTAGACCAGCCAAAGACCCCGTCCAGATCAGGTAAAAAACCTGCCCAAGAAAAAAA
>CAZUFI010000065.1:2304-6858 GCA_964618745.1 uncultured Thermodesulfobacteriota bacterium
TAGACCAGCCAAAGACCCCGTCCAGATCAGGTAAAAAACCTGCCCAAGAAAAAAAACCTGCCAAAAAAACCAATAAAAAAGAGACAGAGCCTTTTTATAAAAGATTTACAGAGGCAGAGAAGAAAAAAGCCAAGAAGAAAGGCCGTGCCCACAAGACATCAAAGAAAAGAAGATAGCACCTGCGGTGGGGCACCGGTTGCACCGGAGGCAAAGCCCCATCGGAAGAACAAGCTTTATTGATAAATATAGCCGTACGCAGTACCCACATGCGTGGAGCAAAGTCCCTTAGGAAGGTAGGTGTTATGCGTGGTTAAGGGGTTCTATTGATAAATATAGCCGTACGCAGTACCTTTGTGGTATACTCATCGCTGCTAAAAAGACTAATGAGGGAGTAAACTGTGCCACCAAGAAAACCTGCAAATTTTGAAAAACTAGAGACGATAGAACATCCCGGAAACAATAGAGGTGAGCGAGGGTTAGTACTTTGTGTTAATCCGGCCTGTGAATTTATAGGCGAGCCACAGCTTAAAAAATGTGGTAGTACAAAGATAGGGCTTCTGCTCTGTCTTTTTGGCTTAGTACCCGGGATTCTTTATTTTGTCTTTACCAGTGGCTTTATCCCCGTCTGCCCGGAGTGCGGTACTACGATTAAGTTTCGCGCAAAGAGACAGGCCGAGGCAATGGCCAGACGCGCCGAGAAAAAAAGAAATAAAAAGTCTTAGAATAGGGGCGTTAAGGTAGGGGTCGGCGCGGATGAAGGTTATAAAAGATACAACGAAGGCTCGTAAGATAGCCGGTTCGGTCCTGACGCTTGGCAACTTTGACGGCCTGCATCTGGGTCATAGAAAGATCATCGCCCAGGTTACGCGACGTGCAAAGGAATTGTGTCTTCCGTCCATTGTCTATACCTTTGATCCGCACCCTATGAAGGTCCTCGCACCTGAAAAAAGCCCTCCGCTTCTCTCCACGCCAAAAGATAAAAAATCTCTTATAGAGGCCGCTGGCGTAGATATTCTGATAATGGCAAATTTTACAAAAGATTTTGCCTCGATACATCCAAAAGCCTTTGTTAAGGATATACTAGTAGAAAGACTCGGCGTTAGAGAGATATGGATAGGGCACGACTATTCCTTTGGTAGAGGTAAGCAAGGCAGTGCCGCTTACCTGAAGGAGCTTGGTCTAAAGCTCGGTTTTTTTGTGGGCATAATAGCTGCGCACAAAAAAGAAGGCGATATCGTAAGTAGCTCCAGAATCCGCAGGCTGATAAAAGAAGGTAAGATTGGTGCTGCCTCTAGGTTGCTTTCGGTGCCTTACTCTATCGGAGGGCGAGTTATAAAAGGGCGTGAGGTTGGTTGCTCGCTTGGTTTTCCAACGGCCAATCTGAGCACTCGGGCAGAGCTTATACCTGGCTCTGGTGTCTACGCAGGTTACGTAGAGCTTGATAAAAAGCAACTGCCGGCTGTCATAAATATAGGTAAGGCCCCGACCTTTAAAAGAGGGCGGGTCGTTATAGAGTGCCATATATTGGACTTTAAAGGCTCTATCTATGGTAAAGATATCAGGGTGTCTTTTTTGCGACGTCTGAGATCAGAACGGCTATTTAAGGATACACAGACCTTAAAAGCGCAGATAACAAAAGACGTGCAAAGAGCGCGGTCTATACTATAAATCTTTTTACTTTAACAGAAGGTCGTTTATGGTTATTAAGATTTCAGGTACGACAAGATTATGCGGTATCTTTGGCGACCCGGTCCTGCAGACGCTCTCGCCGCCGATGCACAATGCGGCATTCAAGGCACTCGCTCTTGATATTGTCTACGTTCCATTTCACGTAGTGCCGGAGGATCTGCGCTCTGCGGTAAATGCTATAAAGTCCATGGATATTCTCGGGATCAATATAACTATTCCGCACAAGCAATCGGTGATGGAGTTTATCGACGAGGTCGATGACCAAGCCCGTCTTATCGGATCAGTCAATACAATCGTCAATAGGGATGGACTCTTGACCGGCTACAACACCGATGGTCAGGGCTATCTGATGAGCCTTATCAATGATACGGGTTTTGATGTCCACGGTAACTCTGTGGTAATACTCGGTGCCGGAGGCACGGCGCGATCTATCGCCTATAATATTTTAAAGGCCAAGGCCAGCCGTGTGCTTATCGCCAACCGTACGGTAGAGAAAGCAGAGGCCCTTTGTAACGACCTGAGGGAGATCTTTCCTGATGCGCATATAGATGCAAGTGGATTGAGCATCTCTCCTGAACTTTCTCAAGCAGACCTGCTAATCAATACGACCTCGCTCGGGATGATGGGTAAGGGCGGCGACGATCCACCGGTCGATCTTAATACCTTGCCGCCGTCTGCAATCGTCTCTGATATAGTCTTCAAGCCCTTGCATACTCCGTTGTTGATCGAGGCCGAGGCCAGAGGCCATAAGATACATACCGGCCTTGGAATGCTGGTCTGTCAGGGAGCTCTGGGCTTTGAGCTATGGACAGGCAGGGAAGCTCCTGTTGAGCTTATGCATAAGGCCGTGGCAGATGCTCTGGAGGATGATTGAAGATAATCTTCGTCGCTGATGCCCATCTTCGTGGTATAGATGACCCCAATCAGCAAAATCTGGCAAATTTTTTATTATGGCTTACCGCTGAAGATAAGCGGCCGGATAAACTCGTCCTGCTCGGAGATCTATTTGATTTCTGGACCGGCGGCTGTAGTGTGGTCTTTGACCATTACAAACCCGTCCTTGATGCCCTGCTCAGACTTAAAGACGTGGGCGTTAAGATAATATATCTGGAGGGTAACCATGACTTTTCAATGGGTTCTTTTTTTACGAAAGATCTCGGTGCAGAGGTCTTTACGTCTTCTCATGAAATAGATATCGAGGGTAAGCGGACCTTTCTGGCGCACGGAGATATATGTGACGACTCTCTTGGTTATCGTATCTGGAGATGGCTGATAAGGAGTATCTTCTTTAAGACGCTTATCAAAATTCTGCCTGATAAGACGACCTGGAAGATTGCAAAGAAGCTTTCTGGCAATAGCAGACGTAATCCGATCAGGTCGCGTGAACTCGAACGCCGTTTTAAGAGTTTTGCCAGAGGGAAGATAGCCCTTGGTTTTGATAATGTAATTCTAGCGCATACCCACATACCGGCTGTAAAGGTAGAGGTGGCAAACAAGAGAAAAGGTACATACGCTAATCCGGGTAGTTTTGAGGGTAGTAAAAAATATCTCCAGTACGCAGACGGCAAATTCAGGGTAAAGACCTTTTCTAAAAAATAAAATCACAAAATTATTTAAGGTTTATTTACGGCCTTGAATCTATGGAGATCTACTACTATGAAGAAATTCGCAACAGCACTAAACTGCATGGACGGTAGGGCTCAGCTACCTATCATTAAAATGGTTCAGAAACTATCCGGCGCGGAGTTTGTGGATATGATAACAGAGGCCGGAATAGATGAAATAATCGCAAGCAGTACCGACGCTGTACTTATGGAGGGGATTAAAAAAAGGATAAATATATCTACTGATAACCACGGCTCGGAGTTTATCGCGGTAGTTGGCCACGACGGCTGTGCTGGAAACCCTGTTGACGAGGCTACTCACAGGGTGCATATAGCTGCGGCCTGTGAGGTACTGAAAAAACAGTACCCTGCGGCAGAGGTTGTCGGTATCTGGTTAGATGCGGAGTTCAAGGGGCATACCGTATAGAGCACTAAGCAGGTTGCTATTGCTCAGGCTCTATGGGCTGTGCAATAAAGTTTAAAAAAAATCCCCCTCAATCCCTCTTTTTCAAAAGGGGAGGTTAATACAAAAATCAAGCAGAGAGCAAAGTGGCTTCGCCGCAAAAAACAAACCAACTTTTATCTTATCTCCCCCTGAAAAAGATGGAGTTGAAGCATGGAGTTGAATCAAAGAACAATTTGTCATGCTGAATTTATTTCAGCATCTGTTTTGACTTAAAAATTTAATACTTAAGAACAGACCCTGAAACAAGTTCAGGGTGACAAGTATTGTGGTTATGTTGTCTGTAGCCGTCCCTACCTTCTGTGAAGCGGAGGTTAAGAATCTCCCTTTTTACAAGGAGAGGGAAAGAAGAGATTACGATCTTATCCAACTGATGAGAGATAAACCTTTTACGCTACCTAGCCTGTAAATTTTATTTACCAGAACGATTCTGTTTGGCTCCTTTAAATTTTCGAATGGCTTCTTTTTCTATATCGTCAAGTTCTTTTTTAAGACGCTTTATTTCACAGCGGAAATCCTCTATACTCGCAGCCCCTTCTCCTAAAGTTACAGCTATATTCTTTCGAAGAAGTACACTATTCTTTATAAATATGGAAGCTCGCGGGCCGCTGTACGTCTTTTCTTCCTTACCCTCCTCGTAAAAATCTAAAGAAAATGCATATTATATTCTTATTCTCCTTAATTGATGAAATAAATTTTGTTGGGTTTCGCTTAGGGTCTTTGACCCTTCGTTCTACCCAAGATAGAAGGCTGATACGACCAACCTGTCATGCTGAATTTATTTCAGCATCTGTTTTG
>CAZUFI010000065.1:6958-8916 GCA_964618745.1 uncultured Thermodesulfobacteriota bacterium
ACAACCAATATACCTAGATAAGGTATCCAGCCAATGAGAAAATAAGCGACTATGATAAGGGCGAAGATCGCATTTCTGAGTACAGATTCTTTAAAGTCACAGGCCGCTCCGTCTCGGTCCAGAGAGATGACCTTCATTCCGACTATTCTTTTACCCGGACTCTGTCCGGCAAAGAGCGCATCGGAGATGAGTAGGTAGGTTATCGCGGCTACCGGGCCAATGCCACGCAAGAGTACGTAAATAGCCGCAGCTATTATAAAGTCTATAACTCGTGCCAGATATCTCTCTATAATATCCGCCTTTGTATAAGGTGAATCTACGTATACAATACCTTCTCTACCGTACTCAACATCTTGCATAAAAGTATTCGCGTCCTTTTTTATTATTTTGGTTTCGCTATTTTCTTCTTTGGTGCTCAATACGTGCACGTCCCCTTCATCTTCTTTGCATCCAGCCTTTCGTCGGTAGCGCGTATAAAGATGACAAAGGCCATCGCAGTCGTCTGAGATGATTCAAAGGCCTTTTAAAAGAGCCAAGCATGGTAAAAACCCCCCCAGCCCCTGGCAAAGGGTCTACGGATAACTACCTCTAAGACCTTTGCCGTCACAGTACTGAGTACAGTACTGTGCTCGACTATTATAGCATATCTTGAGTTTTAGGTCTTTACTCTACTTACCTTCTTTAGCCTCAGCCTCTTTGGCATCTTTAGCCTTTTGCTTTTTTTTGTCACGCGCTGCCTTGGCCTTCTCTCCTGGCTCGTACGTACAGAATGGCTCTTCGTCCATATAGTCGCCGGTAAAGGCAAAGGCACGTGCCCTGCAGCCACCGCAGACGCTGCGATATTCACAGTAACCGCATCTGCCGTTATAGTCGTCCCACGCACGCATCTCTTTAAATACCTTGGAGTCATCCCAGATATGAGAGAATTTTTCTTTGCGGATATCTCCGCATTCTTCTTCAAGAAAACCGCAGATCTGGACCTTACCCGTATGTGAGACAAAGGCAAAGGACTGGCCACCCATACATCCTTTGCTCATGGCATCTAGACCATGAGTCTCAGGTGTTACCGAGATACCTTTTTCACGCTCGCCCTGCCTGAATATTCTGTAATAATGCGGGGCGCAGGTCGGCTTAAACTGGATAGGGACCTCCTCGCGCATCTCATAGAACCACTTAAGTGTTTTTTCATAGTCCTCTGGGGATATCTCCTGATCCTTAAGGTCCGAACCCCTGCCTGTCGGTACAAGCAAAAACGGATGATGCGCCTTTGCACCGAGGCTTATAACGAGCTTTAGAATATCATGCAGCTCATGCAGGTTATGCTTTGATATAGTCGTATTTACCTGAAACTCAAGCCCTACCTTCTTACAGCTTTCTATCGCCGTCATAACACTTGCGAATGCGCCTTTTTCACGCCTGAAGTCGTCGTGGCTCTGCTCTGTCGCGCCGTCTATCGAGAAGCTTACACGCTGGATACCAACATCGATTATCCGCTGCGCCGTCTCTGGCGTTATAAGAAAACCACAAGGGGCCATAACCATACGAAGCCCAATATCTGTGCCGTGCTGGGCGATCTCCCATATATCGTCACGCAGCATTGGCTCGCCGCCTGTCAGAATCATTATCGGATCTGCAAAAGACTTTACGTCATCCAGGAACTTTATACATTCCTCGGTGGTAAGCTCGTTTTTATAAGGCCCAAAACGCGCGGCAGCCCTGCAATGGATGCAGTTCAGGTTGCATGAACGGGTCATCTCCCACGCTATAAGCCTTGGCTTCCAGACCTTTTTTCCGTCCTTACCCACCGCCCCGCTGTGACTTACCTTGCCGCCTGTACTATGACCGTGCCCCTTCGGGCCACTATGCCCACCGGGATGACCGCCACCCGGATGTCCTGCGCCACCTTTACGGCCCTTCATATCACTTTCCTGCATAAAATATTATCTCCTTGTTGACTA
>CAZUFI010000066.1:0-4506 GCA_964618745.1 uncultured Thermodesulfobacteriota bacterium
TGACTTTGCCGTGATAAAAGGGTATCTTTCCCTTTCATTTGTCATTGCGAGGAGAGTAGGGTCTCAGGCCCGTAGCGACGAAGCAATCTCTCTTTTTTAGATAGTTTTTTACATACTCCAAGGGGTCTCACAATGCGCAGACTTCTTCCTCTCTTATTTATTTTCTTATCCTTCTTTTTATCTCTATCTATATCCTCGAATGCCTATGCCATGAGGGTCATCCCTTATAAGGCAACCCCTGATCAGGTACTTGTCTTGTATAACGCTGATTGGCAATCGAAGACTCCTGTACTTAAAAAGACGCAAAGCATGGGTAACGAATCTGAAGAACTTGCCGAGTATTATGTGCGGATGCATACGGACGATGCAACTGGCAAGCGTCCTTATATGCTTGGCCTCAAGTGTCGTCATAAGAAGTTCGACCGAGACCTGAACAACTGGTATATAAAAGAAGTAAGTAGTGATAATGGTAACGGGATCGTCTATAAGGGTAAGGGCCGCGCTCCGCGCGACCCGGTCTTGCGTGACCTGCGGAAGATTGAAATAAAGATCGATGAGGCAGAGCCAGACCTTGACTCGATTCAGCTTAGTATCCGCTCTGAGCTTACCAAGAAAAAGATAACCGTACCAAAGGCTTTTTCCAGTGGTCAAAAGGCCAATGGCTACTATATAAAGAAAAAGAAGGCGGCTTATCTTCTAACCCTCGATGCCTCCAGGTTTTTCAGCGGTTCGGTGACGGTCTCCTTCAGTATCAAAGATACTCATGGTAAGACGATCAAGAAGTTGAAGCTGGCTTATTATGATTACCTTGATTTTGAGTTTTCAGAGAAGGGCCTGGATGGGATTGCTGATGATAAGGTTCTGGAAGAAGACGTTTTAGGGCCTGTTAGAGAGTTTCTTGAAGACCCGAAAAATGCCCTGCCAAGCGGTGTGCTTTTAAAGGACCATATTCTCTATATTGTTGTGATGCGTGGGATGCCGATATCGGCTAAAGGGGTTTACGGTGCGGAGCGCGGCGCGACGGCAAATAGGGGTGATCATGGTGTGCGTGGTTCGCTCCAGCAGCGTCTGCAGACGATCTACTATGACTGGAAAGGAAAGTTCAGGCCACCGGTCGTTGTAATGCCGATGAAAAAAGGGCCGGACTCGGCAAGCGGTGTCGTTAACCATGTCATTACAACGGCTCTGCGCGGTTCTCAGACCGGGTTGAGGTGGAATCCGTATATACATAAGGATGCTTACAGCTATACCTCGCGAAGGGTTAGAGAGCCGGATTTTTATCAGCTTGCCCCGCTTAGGATCAAGAGAGAGCTGGTTATGGCAGAGCAGTTTGCCTACGGTGTTACGCGCATAGAGGGTCGTGATCTGGAAGACGCGAAGAGGATAATAGATTACTCTCTTTATGCATCGAAGTATCTACGGCCAGAGATGGATTGTCGTGTTAGGGCGGCCCTCGCAGAGGAGAATAAAAAAGAGATTACGGATCTGACCGAGCGTATGCGCAGGGCCGAAGAAGAAGGCCTCTGGGGCGCAGATGAATTGCAGGCACTTGGTTTTATCACCCAGATAGATAAGGGTAATTATAAAGATCATAAAGGTCAGGGTGTGCCTTTTATGGCCCGCCCTCTTGGAGAAGACGGTAGTTGTGCAAAAGACGCGGAGGCCGAATGGAGAGCAACGGGTTTTTATCCCGGTGGAATGCACCGCCACGTTGAGAGTAGTAACGGGCTTAACTACAGCAAGTCATCTGTATGGCAACAGTTAAAGCAGGGTGTGACGTTGACGGCAGCAGGTGCACCGGCCTATAGCGGAGGCCCGCATATAACCAACGCGACCTTCTGGGATAATAGGATCTTGATGCGTTACCTGCTTCGTGGTAGAGATCTTGGCGGAGCACTATTGAATTCGACTTTATATGTGAATTGGTCTACCTCACTTATCGGAGACCCTCTGCTGCATCCAGACCTGGCTAAAACAGAACTGGACAAGACCTTGCCAGAGTTAGACGGAGAGATCTCTGTTGAGTCTTACGTGGAGTTTAGGAAGGTTTTTATTGAGATCAAAGCGAAGCTAAAGCATACGCGAGCTGCCCCGGAGGTGGCACTCCTAAAAGCCACCTTTAAAGGGACGGGTGGTGATAAGATTACTGCGATAAGTCCTTTGTACAGCACTAGGCCAGGACTTGTCGTAGAGGGGCTTAGCCCCGGCACAGAGTATAGCTTTACCTTGACTCTGGTTGACCCATACGGCAATGAGACAAAGCTGGAAAAGAGGTATGTAAAAACAAGGTCTGTATATTAAGTCTCAGGTGGTCTTGAATGGCCGGGAGAGTGCTTTGTTGTCTTGTTGGCAGAGATACAGTGGGGTATGTAAAGTTTTTATTTTTTCTTTGTCTTGGCCGAGGTAAAGGCGACCTTGGTTTTGCCGTCCTTGATAAAGACCTTTAAGTGTTTGCCCTCGGTGCCGAGTTTTTTTTGTTGGGTGGCTATGCTTTTCTGAAATTTTTCATAGGTAATGCCCTTTGTTGATTCTCCGCACTCTTGTCTGGAATGTAGATATTTTTCATAGGCGTTTTTCAGGCCGCCTTTGCTCTGCGCAGTAGTGGTCGCTGTTTTGGGTACGGGCGTTGCTGCCGGGTTTTGTGGAGGCGGAGTTCTGAGGGTAGCCCCACCGCCTTCGGCGCGTCTTTTGTAAGTACCTTCTTCAATCATCCGTAGCGTTCGCTTCCAATACTGCTTATAGCTTGTAAATTTAGATACCGAGGTCGCGAACTTGAATCTAAGAGAGGTGTTGTTTATTGGGACACCCGTATAGTGCAGAATTGTATGCTCTATCTCTTTGCGTTGCTGGATGGGTTCGCGTTTTAATACGCGTTGAAAGTATTGTTCATAGTCGGCCTTGAGGCGCATTATCTTGGCCTCTAGCCCGAGGATATCTTCATCTATTCCCATCTATTAATATTAACAGAGTCATTTGATGGTTGTAAAGGGGCAAGAGCGAAAACCTGAGTTTAAAAGCCTTGACGAGTTAACGGGGTTATTATATCGTTTTGTATATGAAAAACATAGCGGCGATAGTCCTTGCGGCAGGCAAGGGAACGAGAATGAAGTCTAAGTTGCCAAAGGTCTTACATAAGGTAAGCGGTAAGCCGATGATCTTTTATCCGGTTCAGGCCTTAAAGGAGCTTAAGGTAGAACATACGGTAATCGTCGTTGGGCACGGCTCAGAGCAGGTGCGTGAAGCCCTTCTGGATAAGGGCCTAGGCTTCTGCGAACAGAGTCCTCAGCTTGGCACGGGCCATGCCGTAATGACTGCCATGCCTGAGATCTTCAAAGCCGAGAGCTTCGGGGCGGAGCTCTCAGGGGCGAAAACCTCAGGGGTTTCAGAGACCAAGGGTGCGGTTCTGATTCTCTCAGGCGATGTTCCGCTTATAACTAAAAACACCCTGCGAGCTTTGCTTCGTATACATCAAAGAACTACAAAGGCCGGTAACGGTAGTGCACCTGAGCACCCTGCGGTATCTTTTATATCTGTTTTGATGGATGACCCGGCAGGCTATGGGCGCGTAGTTAGAGACCGGGATAACCGTGTCTCTGCGATAGTAGAGGACAAGGACCTGGCCCCAGCGCAGCGTGGTATATGCGAGGTCAATACAGGGATCTACCTGATGGATATGGCCTTTTTAAAGGCTAATCTCAATAAACTCGGCACTAAAAATAAGCAGAAGGAATATTATCTGCCAGACCTTATCTCGCTTGCGTATGCAGAGGGTAGTGGCGTAAGGGCCTTTATCCACCTTGATTCGGAAGAGGTCATGGGGGTCAATAATCGCCTTGAGCTGGCTCGTGCCGGTCTTTTTATGCGAGAGCGTATAAACGAAGGGCATATGCTTGCCGGTGTAAGCTTTATTGACCCTGCTACGACCTATATTGATTATGGGGTAAAGATTGGTCAGGATGTGGCGATATATCCTAATGTACATCTAAGTGGCGTAACGACGGTTGGCACGGGCTCTGTTATAGAAGAGGGTGTGAGGATTACGGACTCGCGCATAGGTCGTGACGTGCGAGTAAAGAGCCACTCTGTTATTGAGTCATCTGTCCTTGGTGATGAGGTTCAGGCTGGGCCTTTTGTAAGGCTTCGTCCCGGGACGAAGATAAAGAAAGCTGCGCGTATAGGAAACTTCGTCGAGGTAAAGAACGCAACGCTTGGGCAGGGCGTTAAGGCAGGGCATCTTTCTTATTTGGGCGATGCCGTAATAGGCAAAGATGTAAATATCGGTGCAGGGACTATTATCTGCAACTATGACGGGGTAAATAAACACAAGACCCATATAAAAGACAACGTCTTTGTCGGTAGTGATTCGCAGCTTGTCTCGCCGGTTACTATTGGTAAGGGTGCTTATATAGGATCTGGCTCAACTATTACAAAGGACGTTCCGCCCGGTGCTCTGGCAATCTCAAGGAGTGCGCAGAAGGTAATAAAGGGCTGGGTTGCAAAGCGTAG
>CAZUFI010000066.1:4606-8868 GCA_964618745.1 uncultured Thermodesulfobacteriota bacterium
TATGTGTGGAATAGTTGGATATATCGGGCAGCGAGCTGCCCAGGATGTAATAATTGACGGCCTTAGAAAGCTTGAGTATCGTGGCTATGACTCAGCCGGTATCGCCGTATCAGGTGATGGTGCAGGTATAACGCTAGAGCGTAGCGAGGGCAAACTTGGGCAATTGGTTGCGAAACTAAAGGGCAAGGCCCTGAAAGGGACTATGGGTATAGGTCATACCCGGTGGGCTACGCATGGTAGACCAAGTGAGGTCAATGCCCATCCGCATCTGGAGGGTGGTGTTGCCGTCGTGCATAATGGAATAATCGAGAACTACCTTACGCTGCGCTCGGAGATGAGCCAGGCGGGTGCGGTCTTTAAGTCAGAGACCGATACAGAGATAGTCGCTCATCTTATAGATGCAGAGATAAAAAAAGGCAGTTCATTGCAGGCGGCCCTGCGGGCCGCCCTTAAAAGAGTAAAGGGCAGTTATGCTCTGGCTGCTATAAGCGAGAATGAGCCGGGCGTAATAGTTGCCGCTAAAAAAGAATGCCCTCTGGTCGTTGGTATAGGAGACGGCGAGGCGGTGGTATCCTCTGATGTGACAGCGATACTTGATATAACACGTAGGGCCGTCTTTTTAGAGGACGGCGAGATAGCCATCTTAACAAGTAATGGGCTGGAGGTCACCGACCTCGACGGCAATGCGGTAGTTAAAGAAGAACGCCTGATCGACTGGTCTCCTGTCATGGCAGAGAAGGGTGGGTATCGTCATTTTATGCTAAAGGAGACTCATGAGCAGCCGCGTGCGGTCATCGATACCTTTCGTGGCAACCTTATGGAAGAGGCCGGCGATATCTTTCTGGACGGCCTTGAGCTGGATCTTAAAAGCTTTGAACGTATTTATCTGGTGGCCTGTGGCACTTCGTGGCACGCGGCTCTGGTCGGTAAATTCCTGATAGAGGATTTCGCCGGGATTCCAACAGAGGTGGATCTGGGTAGTGAGTTTCGCTACCGTAATCCGCTTGTCAGCGAGAAGACACTTGTCATTGCTATATCACAGTCGGGCGAGACGGCAGATACGCTCGCTGCCATTAAAGAGGCAAAGGCAAAAGGCGCGACCGTTGTCGCCATCTCTAATGTGGTCGAGAGCAGTATCCCAAGGCTCTCGGATTGGACGCTATATACGCATGCAGGCCCTGAGATCGGCGTGGCCTCGACAAAGGCCTTTACCACTCAGTTGGTATCCCTCTATATCTTAGCCTTATACCTTGGGCGTAGGGTGGGCACTGTAGATGCCCGGCGTGGTGTTGAGCTTGTCAGAGAGCTCGTCGAGTTGCCGGGTAAGATGGAGGAGGCCCTTACATCCGAGCCAGATATAATGGAGATCGCAAAGGAGTATTTTCACTTTAGGGATTTTCTCTATCTCGGGCGTGGCATTAACTATCCGATAGCCCTTGAGGGTGCGCTCAAGCTAAAAGAGATTTCATATATACATGCCGAGGGCTATCCCGCTGGCGAGATGAAGCACGGCCCGATAGCCTTAATAGATGAAGACATGCCGGTAGTTGTGATCGCACCCAGAGACGCGCATTATCCAAAGGTCCTCTCTAATATGCAGGAGGTCAAGGCTCGCGGTGGTCGTATTATCGCCGTGGTCAACGAGGGCGATACAGAGATCTCCAACGAGGCCGATGACGTTATCGTAGTCCCGGAGGTCTCTACCGAGCTTTCTCCAATAATAATGACCTTGCCGCTCCAGTTGCTGGCTTATCATATAGCTGTCCTGAAGGGTACGGATGTGGATCAGCCCAGAAATCTGGCCAAGAGCGTTACGGTTGAATAAGATATGGAGCTGAGTCTTTTCGTAAAGGGAGGATTGTTTATCTTTGCCTATCTGCTGGGCTCTGTCCCTATGGGGCTTATTGCCGTGAGGCTTTGTGGCGGCGTTGATCCGAGAGGGGTCGGCAGCGGTAATATCGGAGCGACCAATGTAGGGCGTACCTCAGGTAAGAAGGCAGGGATAATAACGCTTATAGGAGACGCCTTAAAGGGGGCGATACCTGTTTTACTTGCGGTCTATATGGGGGCCGGTGAGTCTGTAGTCTTCGCAGTAGGGTTGCTGGCGATCCTTGGTCATATGTTTTCAATCTATCTTGGCTTTAAAGGTGGTAAAGGGGTAGCAACTGCCTGCGGTATTTTTGTGGTTATATGCCCGCCAGCTCTTGGGCTGAGTCTTCTGGTCTTTGTTGTTGTTTTATTGCTCTTCAACTTTGTCTCTCTGGCCTCTATGGCGGCAGCCCTTTCCATGCCTGTCTTTTTATATCTGAACTCTGAGCCAATCACCTTTGTGGCACTTGGCGTTATTGCTGCTATACTAATAGTATCGAAACATTCCAGCAATATCGGTAAGCTAATTAAGGGAACGGAAGACGGATTTAGGAAAAAGTCTTAGATCTCTCCCGCTCGTACAGGGCATATTATCTTAAAACTTGGCGAGGCATTATGCAAAGAAAATTATTGATCATAACGGCCTTTGTTTTTTTGATCTGCCTGTTATCTTTCCCGGCGGCGCAGGCAGAGCGTAAGGTTGTCTATATGCCTGTCCCTACCGTTAAGGAGGCACTGGGGATTACCATCGCAGAGCTGCGCGCAAAGAGCGTATCAGGTGTCGTCAGAACGGTCGGTGGCAGTAAGGTAGAGGTTTTTTTATACTCGGATAACGAGAGGATAGGGACCGTTAGAAAGTCTTCCTGCGGCGAAGAGGTAGGGGATAAAAAAAGGCAAGGCCGCTATAAGTTGGTCTCTGTAAGGCGTGGCCTTGTTACCTCGAAGATCCTCCTTGGTGATAATTATTTTTTTATAGATGGCCTACTTACCCACCGTATAAACGAAGGGCTACGTAGTTTAAAGGGTGGTGGCGATAACCTCTTTGCTATCTACCAGCATCTTGGATGTACAGTTAAAACTCTGGAATTTTTTAGCCTCGGCGCAGATAGTACCCTTAAGAGGGTGGAGTTTAAAGATAAGGATGGTCTTGTCTCTACCAGAGTCCTGACTGGCTTTGGCGGGGATGTTGGGCGGATGGGTAAGGCCTTTGTATTTTGCAGTCCGTATGCCGATATAAAAAATACGATCTGTCTGTCCTATGAATATAAAGGCGGAGAATTCTTGCAGGGTAAATCATGGATGGATACCTTAATAAAGCGCAAAGACAATAAAGACCCAACCCCTGCCTATTCGGTACGTAGCGAGGGGAGGTACGCTCTTTTCAGTTACCTGATGGCACTTAGTAAGGGCGAGTACGAGAGAGCCGCGTATTACTACGGAGGGGCATATAGAGTACTTAGAAAGATGAATCCTGGTCTTAAGACCAGCAGCTATAAGCCCGAAGGCTATGAGTATCTCGAACGTTACTGCAATCTTAATATGGGTAGATGCTATATACCTACCTCGATAAAGGATAGTACCTTTAGCACCAGCACCAAAGGGCGCAGCGAAAAACTCATAGCGGCACTCGGCCAGATAGATAGAAGCGATGGAACTTTAAAGTTTAATGTCGAGTTCGTCTCTCCCGGCTATAAGCAGCTTGAGATCGACGGTAGGACGAGTTTTGTCTTTAAGGTTTTGCAGACCTCTAAGGGTTGCCGGGTGCTGACCTTACCGCCGAGGTATAAGAGGAAGTAGCTACCCTAGGAAGTAGCTACCCTAATGATAAAAGATCTTATTTTATGGTAAGTATATACCTTAATCTAGTTCTCTTCCCTATCTCTTTAAGTCCACTTCCATCAGCGATGACTTGTCTCAGACAGAGGGCGGAGGGGGGAGGTTTTTAGTTATCAAGGAATAGAAAAACAAGGTATTTAGTCTCCTTCTTTCAAAGACGGGCTGAGCGGGACTGGGTCTTTATTAAAGATAGATTGCCGCCTCGGCCTGACGGCCTCCTCGCAATGACAACTACAGTTTTTTCATTCTTTGTTTTTTCTTACGATCTTTTTTAGAGGACCTGAATGCAGGGCCTTTTTTTTGCAGGTTTTCTTCGTAGTCGTCGTCTTCGTCGCTACCTTTTATATCCATATACTCGCATTGGTCAAGTAATTCTTTGAACTCAGCCGATGGTATTACAACAGCACTTTTGTCTTGGGCAAAGCGTGTGATATCTCTATCTGAGGTGACGATGGTTAGCCCCGAGCCCTGCTCGGCGACCATCTGCTTTAGGACGAAATCCGCTTCCTCGCCGCCTTTCGTAAAGATTATCTTCACTCCGTCTCGCATCTCCTGGT
>CAZUFI010000067.1:0-4266 GCA_964618745.1 uncultured Thermodesulfobacteriota bacterium
TTATGAAGAGCCCGGAGACCTACGAGCATATCAGCCCGGAGCTTGTCGGTAATCGCCAGCGTGTTTTGGTCTCGGATCTTTCGGGGCGGTCGAATATAATCTATAAGGCCAAGGAGTATGGTCTGGATATAGATAGTAGTTCACCTGTTATAAAGGGGCTTTTGACTGAGCTTAAGGAACTGGAAAATCAGGGTTATCAGTACGAAGGTGCTGAGGCGAGCTTTGAGCTTTTGTTGCAGAAGGCCTTTAAGAAGAAGGAAAAATATTTTACCCTCTTGGGTTTTCGTGTGATAGACGAGAAGGAGGCCGATGGCGATCTGCCTTACGCTGAGGCGACGATACGTCTGGAGGTAGATGGTGTCGAGGAACATACCGCAGCCGAAGGTAACGGCCCTGTAAATGCCCTTGATAAGGCCTTGCGTAAAGCCCTTGAACGTTTTTATCCCGCGCTTAAGGATGTGAGGCTTCTGGACTTTAAGGTGCGGGTCATAGCCGGTGCCAAGGGTACGGACTCAAAGGTGCGCGTTCTGGTCGAGAGCGGCGATGGGGTAGATAAGTGGGGTACGGTCGGCGTCTCTGAAAATGTAATAGAGGCCAGCTGGCGAGCACTCGTCGATAGTATCGAGTATAAGTTATTTAAAGATAAGAAAAGTAAAAAGTCTACAGGCCGCAAGATTATGACGTGACGGTCGTCTGGACTTTGAAGCTATTTAAAGATAAGAAAACAAAGCAAACAAAGAAAAGGTAAGGCTATATGGCCGCAGGTTCTGGAGTCGAGAGTCCTTCGCAGGGTGCTACGTCCGTCAGGTATCGTTATGCGGCCTTTATGCTGCTTTCTTTTGTTCTTATCGGGGTTTTTCTGGTAAAGCTCTATCCTTCTGTTTTCCCCGGGGTCGGATTGCCTGAAGATTCTGCCAGATCCTTACAAGGCCTTACCAGTACCGAGCTTTTTGTAATGACCGGGCGAATCGATATAAATACCTCTGACAAGGAGGGATTGATGCTCCTGCCCGGGATAGGGCGTGGCCTGGCGGCACGTATAATTGAGCACAGAGAGGAGCTTGGCGGCTTTAGATCTATAGACGAGCTTCGTGGTGTTGTGGGCATAGGCAGCCATCGGCTCAAGGCTATCAAGGCATTTCTTGGCACGAATCACCAGATTTATAATCATGAAGCACGGCAGTAGTTACGATCTATACTTAAAAACTTCACTAATACCTTGATATTAAAGGATAAAAGGTTGCTTGCCAGTCTATTTTATGTCTTGTTTTGTTCTTTTGTATTACTCTAGCCAGGCCCTGAATACCTTGAAATATAATGCTTTTTATGAGATGCTAATATATTGCTTTGGTCATCGATAGGTGGCTTTTATCCAGTTGAATCTATACGGATAATAGGCAAAAGACAGGGGATCATCTCTTAATGAGTGAAGAATTTGCAAATACATTATTTTATAGTATCATCGCCGGAGGGGCGACCTTAGTAGGCGTCTATATTCTTTTTCTAAAAGAGAGGTGGGCCCAGAAAAATGCCGTTTATTTTCTGAGCTTTTCAGCCGGAGTCGTACTGACCGTTGCCTTTACGCATATGATTCCCGAGGGTATGGAGTTTTACGGCAGTGCCCTGCCGGTTGTCTTGTTTACTATTATAGGTTTTTATATACTTGAGCATACCGTGGCGATCCATACCTGCCACGAAGACGTCTGCGAGACACACAGGTTGGGTTTGCCGACCTTTATTGGCATATCAGCGCATTCGCTTGTTGACGGTATAGCTATCGGTGTTAGTTTTGAGGCCGGTTTTGAGGTCGGTATAGCCGCAGCAATGGCTATACTCTTGCACCGGGTCCCGGTAGGCATTACGGTTACGGCCCTTTTGTTCCATGCAGGGTACTCTAGAACCAGGATGCTTATAATGGGCTGGATAGTCGCTTCGGCAACGGCAGTTGGGGCTGTGGGCACGCATTTCTTTGTTAAAAACGTAGATGATACTACGCTTGGTTTTATGCTGGCTTTTTCAGCCGGTTCTTTTATATATATAGGGGCATCCGATCTGCTCCCTGAGACGCATAAGAATACATCAAGGGCCAATATACTGCTTGTATTAATCGGCGTTGGTTTGGTATATTTAGTCACTGAACATGTTGGAGGTCACTAGAGTTGATAGAGCGTTATACTAGAGAAGAAATGGGGCGTGTCTGGGAGGACCAGAACCGTTACCAGAAGTGGTTGGATGTTGAGCTTGCGGCCTGCGAGGCCTGGGCAAAGAAGGGCCGGATACCAAAGGCGGCATTAACTCGTATTCAGAAGAAGGCAAGCTTTGATGTTGCACGTATAGACGAGATAGAAAAGACCGTCAAGCATGACGTTATTGCTTTTCTTACATCGGTCTCCGATTATATCGGTGAGGACTCCCGTTACGTTCATATCGGGCTTACCTCTTCCGATATCCTTGATACCTCGCTTGCCTTGCTTCTTACAGAGGCCGCCGATATAATAATAGCCGATATAAAGGTCTTGATGAAGGCCCTTAAAAAGAGAGCCCTCCAGCACAAAAAGACCGTAATGATGGGCCGCTCTCATGGTATACACGCAGAACCCACGACCTTTGGCCTTAAGATGGCCCTGTATTATGAAGAGTTCGGTAGAAACCTTGAACGCATGAAGGCCGCTCGCGCAACGATTGCCTGCGGAAAGCTATCGGGTGCTGTCGGTACATTTGCCAATATAGACCCTTATATTGAAAGATACGTCTTAAAGAAGCTGAAGTTAGTCCCGGAGCCTGTAGCCACGCAGGTCGTCCAGCGAGATCGTCACGCAGAATTTTTTACGACCCTTGCTATAATCGCATCAAGTGTTGAAAAAATTGCCGTCGAGGTCAGGCACCTCCAGCGCACCGAGGTCGCCGAGGCAGAAGAGTCCTTTACAAAAGGGCAGAAGGGTTCTTCAGCAATGCCCCACAAGCGTAACCCGATAGCATCGGAGAACCTCACCGGGCTTGCAAGGTTAGTGCGGGGCTATGGTAGTATGGCGATGGAGAATATTGCTCTCTGGCACGAGCGAGATATAAGTCATTCTTCGGTAGAGAGGATAATCGGCCCGGATGCTACAATCCTTACTGACTTTATGCTGGTAAGGCTTACGGGGCTTATTGAAAATCTGGTTGTCTTCCCCAAGAATATGCAGGCCAATATAGAGCGTTCCAAGGGGCTTGTATTTTCTCAGCGTGTGCTTTTAAAGCTCGCCGAAGGCGGACTCTCGCGCGAAGATGCCTATAGCGCAACGCAGCGCAACGCAATGAAGGTCTGGAAGGGTAGTGATGATGATCATTTTCTGGATATGCTCCTCAGTGACGAGCAGGTCACAAAGGTCGTAAAAGAAGAGGATATCAGGTCGTGCTTTGACCTTAAGCTATATATACATAACGTCGATTATATCTTTGATCGGGTATTTAAGAAGAAAAAATAACGCATATAGCCTTGTCGGCGGTGCGTAAATCTTAAGGAGGCCTATATATGGCTACTAGTAAGCTTGAAAAAAAAGAACAACTTTATGAAGGCAAAGCAAAGGTGCTTTTTGCAACAGATGATCCCGACTATGTAATCCAGTATTTTAAAGATGACGCAACGGCCTTTGATGGCGAAAAAAAAGGGACTATTAATAATAAGGGCGTGGTAAATAATGCCGTCTCGGCAAGGGTATTTAAGTTCCTCGAAGGCGAGGGTATAAAGACTCACTTCGTAGAGCAGATAAACGAGCGTGAATCCATTACAAAGCATCTGGAGATAATCCCGGTAGAGGTTATTGTCCGTAATATTACGGCTGGAAGTATCTGTAGAAGGCTTGGCATAGAAGAAGGCATAGTCCTTAAGCAGCCTATCCTCGAATATTGTTATAAAGACGACGACCTGGGCGATCCATTTATCTGTGAGTCGATTATCTATGCATTTGAGTATGCAACTCCGCAAGAGATGAAGTACATAGGGGATACGGCACTTAGGATAAATGGCCTCCTCTCAAAGTTCTTTGGTGAGCGCGGTATAACGCTTGTGGACTATAAGCTGGAGTTTGGTCGGTTTAAGGGCGAGGTCTTGCTTGCCGATGAGATAACCCCGGATGGCTGTAGGCTCTGGGAAAAGGGTACTAACGAGAAGCTCGATAAAGACAGGTTCAGAAGAGATCTGGGCGGGATTGAAGAGGCCTACGAAAAGGTCTTGAATAAGGTTATGGAGTAGCCTTTGTCGGCTAAGAGGTAAGCCTTATTTGG
>CAZUFI010000067.1:4366-7044 GCA_964618745.1 uncultured Thermodesulfobacteriota bacterium
CACATGCGTGATATGTATGAGAATCAAGATGGTATATAATTTGAGAGAAGTCTTCGGAGGCGTAGCGTAGTATGGCTAGCGGGAATCTTCATTGTACAAAGTGCGGCAACTTTAATAATAGCTGGGCCAGGGCCTGTACGAGCTGTGGCGAGGAGACGGGTTTAAAGATGCAGACCTTTACTCTCGATAATATGCCTGTTGTGAAGTTAGTGGTCTTGACCGTTATAACCGGTGGAATCTATACGGCTTACTGGTTTTTGAAGAGGTTGGATATCTTCAATAGCTTCAGATCGGAGCAAAAGTTCGGGCAGGGGATCTTTGGTTTTATTATCGCAGGCTGTATCGTAAATATTATGATAGTCTTTTATCTGGCTTTTGCCGGAGCAGGGCTTGACCAGACCTTTACGCTGCGGCTCCTGAATACCTCTAATATTCTGGGTTTTGCTGTTAATATTGTGGTCTTGTTCCAGACCTTTAAGCTTCGCAGAGTCCTGCTTGATCATTACGTCGAGCATCTTGGGCGAGAGGTTAAGCTATCTTGGATACTTACCTTCTTTTTTAATATATTTTACCTGCAGTTTAAGATAAACAGGCTATAATTAATTAAGTTACGCACCGCCAAGAGCGGTCTGGAGAGCTCATTATGAAGGCTAATGTATATGTAACACTTAAAAATGGAGTCCTTGATATTCAGGGCAGGGCAGTTATGGATGCTCTGGGTAGCCTCGACTTTAAAGAGCTAAAGGATCTGCGTATCGGGCGTTTTATGGAGCTAGAGGTCGATGCCGCAACGCCGGAAGAGGCCAAAGAACGGGTAACCGAGATGTGCAAGAGCCTTCTGGCCAACCCGGTCATTGAGGATTACCGAGTAGAGGTGCCCGAGTAGTTATGAAGTTTGCGATTATAGTATTCCCTGGCTCTAACTGCGACCATGACTGTTACCATGTGGTCAAGCACGTGATGGGGCAAGAGGCCGAGTATGTATGGCACAAGGATTCTTCACTCGATGGCTTTGACTGCGTGATCTTGCCGGGCGGTTTTTCTTATGGCGATTATCTGCGTACAGGCTCTATCGCCCGCTTCTCTCCTATTATGGCAGAGGTCAGCCGTTTTGCCGCATCAGGCGGGCTCGTCCTTGGTATCTGTAATGGTTTTCAGATACTCTGCGAAGCAGGGCTCTTACCCGGCGTGCTGATGAGAAACCGTGCGCTAAAGTTTATCTGTAAGAATCTAGACGTAAGAGTCGAAAGCAGCCAGAGTGCCTTTACCTCGGCCTATAAAGATAACGATGTCCTGAGTATACCTGTAGCCCACGCCGATGGTAATTATTTTGCAAGCCCCGAGACGATCCAGGAGCTAGAAGATAACGGACGTGTGCTCTTTCGGTATTCGACGGCAAAGGGAGATCTATCGCCGGAGGCGAACCCGAATGGGTCTCTCGGCAATATCGCTGGTATTACAAATGCCACCGGCAATGTGCTGGGCCTTATGCCGCACCCTGAGAGGGCTAGTGAGCTTGCCCTTGGCAACACTGATGGTAAGGGCATGTTTGAGTCGATAATAACCTCATTTGCCTAAGGGCGTTCCAGCTGTAATAAAAAATCTAAGGTGTTATTTAAATGGAAGAAGCAGAAAAAAGTAATTTTCAGAAAAAATTAGAGAGCGGTGAGTTTGCTATAACCGCTGAGATATGTCCGCCAAGAGGCACCGATGTCGAGCATTTTATCGAGAAGGCTCGTATGCTCAAAGACCACGTTGTCGCGGCTAATGTTACAGATAACCAGCGCGCGGTTATGAGGCTTTCAAGCCTTGCCGCCTCGGCGATACTTGTGCGAGAGGGCCTTGAGCCGGTATATCAGTTGACCTGCCGTGACCGTAACAGGCTTGCCATGCAATCGGATCTTATGGGGGCGTGGACGCTTGGGGTGAAAAATATCTTGGCCCTGACAGGTGATCATGTAAACTGCGGAGATCATCGTGAGGCAAAGCCCGTCTTTGACCTCGATGTCGTGCAGCTTGTAGAGACGATCACAAGGGCCAATAACGGCCTCTCTCTTAAAGGCAGGGAGCTGCGCGGAGGTACGGGGTTTTTTACAGGGGCCGTTGTATCCCCGGAGGCAGACCCATTTGATACCGAGCAGATAAAATTCGATAAGAAGATCAGGGCCGGAGCCAAGTTCTTTCAGAGCCAGGCCGTATATGATATGGAGAGATTTAAGCGTTTCTTCGATAGTGCCGAAAAAACAGGCGCGAAGATTCTGGCAGGTATTCTGCTGCTGAAGTCCTCGAAGATGGCGCATTTTCTAAATAAAAATGTCCCCGGTGTGATGGTGCCGCAGGCCCTTATTGATGAGGTCGATGCCGCGCCGGATCAGCTGGAGAAAGGCATAGAGATCGCGGCGCGTCAGATACACGAGCTTAAGGGGTACTGCCACGGTGCGCACATAATGGCGATGAGTCAGGAATCAAGCGTGCCGAAGATAATAGCACTCTCCTAGCCACCTGCACCACCTGCGGTGGGGCAAAGTCCTGTAGGTGGATAGGTGCTGTGCGAAGTACAGACCTTATTGATGAATTTAGCCGTACGCAGTACCTGCGTTGCGGCAAAGTCCTATAGGAAGTCTATAGCTTTGCGTAGTACAGGCCTTATTAGTAAATTTTGCCGTGCGGCGAGCACC
>CAZUFI010000067.1:7144-8866 GCA_964618745.1 uncultured Thermodesulfobacteriota bacterium
GCTTTGCGTAGTACGAAATTCAATTAAAGGCCTGTGCCGTGCGGCGAGCACTATGCCATTGAGTCGATGGCATCTTTGAAGTGATTGAGAAAGTCTTCTGCATGCAGGGGGCGCACAAGTATCCATTTTTTATCTTTGTCGAGTTTTACCTCGACCTCGGCCCCGGGGATGAGTTCCAGATAGCGGAGAAACTCGGCTGGAAGCGCAATGCCTTCTTTACCTTTTTCGATCTGTACTATTTTCTCTTTCATAATTCCTCCGGTCTAAGTAGGTCTTGGGTTGTTATGGATATTTATAGTTAATAAATTTTAATAGCTGTGGTGCTTTTAAGTCAAGGTTTTTTTAGACGAACCGGTTGGCGGGCGCGTGAGCTCTGTTTGTTTTTATCTTTATTTTAATGATCATCTAGGTTTTAGTTACGGAGTTTTTTATGGTAGACAACAGCGGCGGCAAGGTTGATAAGAAGGATGCCAAGCCGGGTAAGCCCCGCAAGAAGCTTATGCGTCAGCGTTATTTTGTAGCCCGTGAGCTTCAGCTCTCTATTGCCCTGCTGGTTATTACGGCTCTGCTTGGTGGTATCTTCCTGCAATCGGTTGCCGCGGCCCTTACCTCGCATATAGGGCTTGATACAAGGGTGCTTGGCATCCTGATGATTATTGGCTATGTTATTATTGTGGGCTTTTTGGCGATGGTCTTCTCCCACAGACTTGTTGGCCCGTTCAAGCGTCTTGAGTATGAGATGAAGCATGTTAAGGACGGAGACCTTGATAGGCGGCTTACGGTCAGGACTCGTGATGACCTGCATGTAAGGAACTTTGTTGAGCATGTAAATGATATGATCTCTAATTTTGAGCATATGAACTCGTCTTATAATAAGTTAAATAGTACTACCTCTATCGGTCTTGGCAGGATAGTAGATGAGCTTTCGGGCGATAATGTGGATTGCGCAAAGCTTAGAAAGAGCCTTAAATCGTTGCAAAAGGAAATCCATCGGCATAGGGAGAAGTGGTAGGTTTTTGTGTTTTTTATTTTTTGGTAGTTGCTGGGAGTAGTATATGAATATCAGTTTTGTCTTGGGGCTGCGTCGCTTTGTCGTGGCTTTTTTTATTTTCTTGATGGTGCAGGCCTGCCTGTCCGAGACAGTCCTGGCCTCGGCCCAGAAGTCAGAGGCACTTTTGTTGCGTGTGGTACGCGTAGTTGACGGCGATACTATATGGACCAAGGGTGGCGAGCAGGTAAGGTATATAGGGATAGATACGCCAGAGAGAGGCGAGCCTTTATATAAAGAGGCGCGTCTGAAGAATCTGGAGTTTGTTGCCGTAGGCTCTGTTGTAGAGGTCGTTGTGTGCAGGGATGAGCCTCGAGACCGTTACGGCAGGCTGCTGGCCTGGGTATATATAGATGGTCTTGATGTTGCGGCAGAGATCCTTCGCGCCGGACTCGGGCGCAGGCTTACTATACCGCCATGCGGACTCGTAAAGGCCCAGAAGTACAAGGCAATCGAGAGAGATGCCAGAAGGCGTGGGGTCGGGATCTGGGGGATAAATTAGGAAAAGTCGGCTAAATAGCCTTAAATATGGTGAATTTGTTGGTCTTTTGTGGTTTTTGATAGTTGCCTGTTGACCTCAATCCACGCATGCCCTATAATAGCTGTTCATTTGTAAGAGGGCGGCGTACCCAAGTGGTAAGGGAGCAGTCTGCAAAACTGTCATTCAGCGGTTC
>CAZUFI010000068.1:0-8708 GCA_964618745.1 uncultured Thermodesulfobacteriota bacterium
AAAGGCTTTGACGTAGTCCACCTGCACTACCCTTTCTACGGCGGTGCCGAATATGTCTACCTCGCCTCTCTCAAGGGCCCGAACTACATGATAACCTATCACATGGATGTATTCGGAGATACCATCTTAAAAAAGCCTATAATCCTTACCTATGAAAAGGCCTTTATGAAGACCATACTCAAGGGCGCAGGCCTTATAGGGGCACTCTCAATAGCTCACCTCAAGAGCTCAAAGGCAGCAAGACTTATTGACTGGAATAAGGTCATCGAGATGCCCAACGGGGTTGACACACAGCTTTTTAGCCCCGCTAATAAAAATACAAAGCTTTTAAAAAAGTATAACCTAGAAGACAAAACCGTAATTTTATTTGTCGGCAATCTTCAACCATTTAAAAGACTCGACCTTATCATTAACGCCATCTCTGAGATTAATGACAAAGAACTCGCGCTGCTAGTCGTCGGCGACGGCTACAATCTCGCCGAGTACAAAGAACTCGTCAAGGAAAAACACCTCGATGAAAACGTCGTCTTTGCCGGGGCACACTCGCCTGAGGGAGAGCTGCCTGCGCATTACAATCTCGCAGATTTTCTTGTACTTCCATCAACACACTCTGAGTCCTTTGGCCTTGTAGTACTTGAGGCGATGGCCTCGAAGAAACCGGCGATCGTCTCCGACCTTCCCGGCCCTGCCTCTCTTATAGATGACGGCATTGACGGTTTTGTGACAAAGGCCGGAGAACTCGATGATCTAAAAGATAAGATAATAACACTATATAAAGACCCGGAACTTCGCATCAAGATGGGGGAAAGGGCCAGAGAAAAAGTCATTAAAAAATACGACTGGAATAAGATCGGTACTGATCTGGAACAAGCACTGCTCAGTATTATTTAACCACAGAAACAAAAGGACTCTACTTTGTCTAGACCTCTATTTTCTATTATAATCGCCAACTGGAACGGTAAAACGCTGCTGCGCTCCTGCCTCCAGTCTATCTTTGCGCAGAAACACCCAGATGCGGACCTACCTCAAACCAGCTTTGAGGTCATCGTCGTTGACAACGGCTCAACCGACGGCTCGGTTGAATACCTCGAAAAAAACCACCCAACGATACATCTAATTACAAACCCTATAAATATGGGTTTTGCAAAGGCCAACAATCAGGGCATCGTGGCCGCGACCGGCAGGTTTATTCTGACGCTCAACAACGACACAGTCCTTGATAAAGACTTTCTTTCTGCTTTAATGACCGCAGCCACCGGTGCAGACCCAAAGGTCGGGATGTGGGCGACAAAAATACTCTCTCTTTCTGATAAGACCATCATTGATTCAGTAGGTGGGCTGCTGCTTTACCCCGACGGTCTTGCAAGAGGAAGAGGAAGACTTGAAAAAGACAAAGGTCAGTACAACGACCTTGTTAACATACTTCTGCCAAGTGCCTGCGCTGCGCTCTATCGTAGAGAAATGCTGGACGAGATAGGGCTCTTTGACGAGGACTTCTTTGCCTACTGCGAGGATACCGATCTGGGGCTTCGCGCAAGGCTATTTGGGTGGGACGCCGCAAGTGTGCCCACAGCTATCTGTTATCATAGCTACTCTGCTACCGGCGGAGGATACTCAACATTTAAAGCCTTTCACATCGAACGTAACAGGGCTTACGTTTTGATTAAAAACTTTCCGCTCTCCTACATTTTAAAATCTCCGCTTTATACACTCAGGCGTTATTTAAAACAACTGAGCTCTATCAGATCGGGCAAAGGGGCAAGCTCACGAATCGCAGAGAAGATAAGTAAAAAAGAGCTTTTTTTAATTCTCATAAAAGTCTACCTGACTGTTATAATTAATATCCCGGGACTTTTAAAAAAACGTCGCACCATACAACAACGCAGAGCTACCAGCGAAAGTGAATTCTCCGGGTGGCTCTTAACGCACGGGATCAGCGTAGAAGAGCTTACTGAAAAAGACTAACAACTAACGCACGGCAAAGATAAAATTAGGAGATAAGAATGGCTAAGGGAAAACTATACGGAGTAATACTTGCAGGAGGCGTTGGCAGCAGGTTCTGGCCTATGTCCAGAGCATCGGCACCAAAGCAGCTACTAGAGGTCGCCGGCACCGAGAGCCTTTTGAAAGGGACTATAAAAAGACTATCTCCCCTTATACCTACTGACCGTATATCAATAGTCACCAGTCAGGCGCAGGCCGAGATCACCAGGACTCACCTTGACTTCGGCAACGCACATAACAGACACGAACCAAGTTCGAAAAAGAAGAATCAACGAACCGGCAAAGCTCCAGCAAAACAACCTGAGCTTATAATAGAGCCCTCTGGACGCAACACGGCACCTGCCATTGGACTTGCCGCTCTGGAACTTATAAAGCGCGACCCGGATGCCATCATGGCGGTTCTTCCTGCGGATCACCTTATCAAAAGTGGCCCTATTTTCCGTAAAACCCTGAAAGCCGCAGCCATAGCTGCCAAAGACAACTCCCTTATAACCTTCGGCATAGTACCGACCACGCCAGAGACCGGTTACGGATATATAAAGGTCAAAACACCTGTGAATCGTAAAAAAACAGAAGAGATTAAGATCAGAAAAGTAGACCGCTTCATCGAGAAACCAGATATAAAACGAGCCAAAAAATACCTCAAAGACGGCGGCTACTACTGGAATAGCGGCATCTTTGTCTGGCGCGCCAGTGCCATTCTTGCGCAGTTCAAAGAGCACCTTCCAAAGGTCTACAAAACTCTCGTTGCGATAGACAACGGAAGCATCAGTGCCACGGCCTATGACAAGATAGAATCTGTCTCGATAGACTACGGCATAATGGAGCGATCTAAAAATGTTATGGTGATAGAGGCGACCTTCCCCTGGTCTGATATGGGATCATGGTCATCACTTGAAGATATCTATAAGACCGATAAGAACGGCAATATAATCCAAGGCAGGGTCGTGGATATAGGCAGCACAGGGTCTTATATTATTGGCTCAGACCGCGTAGTGGCAACTATTGGACTCAAAGACTTGATCATAGTAGATACACCGGACGCAACCCTTGTATGCCCCAAAGACAAAGCGCAGCAGGTGCGGGATCTGGTAAAGATACTTAAAAAAGAAAATTACTCCGAATACGAGGTTCACGTCACGGTCAAACGCCCCTGGGGCTCGTATACGGTCTTAGAAGGTGGAGACAACTATAAACTCAAAAAAATCTATGTCGCGCCTCTATCCCGGTTAAGCCTTCAGATGCACCGGCGCAGGAGCGAGCACTGGGTCGTGACATCAGGACGTGCTCTCGTCCAACGAGGAGAGGAAACCGTAGAGCTTACGGAAAACCAGAGCACCTATATACCAAAAGGTGTCAAACACCGCCTGGAAAATCCGTCACCTGATACCCCGCTGGAGATCATAGAGGTACAAAACGGCGATTATCTGGAGGAAGACGATATAGTAAGGTTTGAAGACGACTACGCAAGGGATAAGTAGCCGAAGTTAGCAAAGACCTGTTATTGCCGCTCGTGTTACGATCTGCCCGGTGCGATCTTCCAGCGCAGTTCATAGGACTCACCTGTTTTTTCCAGACATACGACAGTGCCCGGTGAAAAATCTTCCACGCCGTTACACTCATCGCCGCATCTTAGAAGTGAGGTAAGTATTCCCATATATGGAAGATGCCCGACCAGCATAGTATCGCAGTCCATATCCTCAAGCCTATCGGCCCACTGCTCCGGGTCATCTTCAGGCAAAAGACCATCAGAGAGCTCGGGCTGCGTACAAGATACGTCGTCGTGGTTTAGGTAGTCACTGATTATATGCGCAGTCTGAGTAGCGCGTTTTTTAGGGCTGTGAAAGATATTATCCACAGTAACACCACGTTTTTTTAAAGACGCGCCAACCCTCTCTATATCTTTTTCACCGCCGGCCGTTAGCCCACGCTCCGGGTCTTCACCGACGCTCTTTGCCGTGCCATGGCGAACAAGATAAATAAACAATAGAACCTCCAGATATTAAAAGTTCTTATAAACTGAGAAGAACCAACTCACCGAATCAATAAAAAACACAAATATAAAGATCACGCTCAGCCGATCTGCCCAAGCTCTTTGCGCATATCCGCGATAGTCTTTTTATAGTCGTCACTGCCAAAGACCGCAGAGCCTGCCACAAAGACATCGGCCCCGGCCTTTGCCGCCTTCGCGATATTACCAACCTTTATACCACCATCTACCTCAAGCTCTGCCGCTGAGTTCGCATTATCCAGGATCGCACGAACCTGCCTTATCTTACCCAGAGCCGAGTCTATAAAACCTTGCCCTCCAAAACCCGGGTTGACCGACATGACCAAGACCAGATCGAGATAATCAGCCAAAGGCTCTATGGCCGTCGCAGGTGTAGACGGATTAATCGAGACACCGGCACTCAGGCCACATTCTTTAATGGCCTGCACACAGCGATGCAGATGCGGGGTGGCCTCGGCGTGTATCGTTATAATATCACTACCGGCCTTTGCAAAGTCCTCGATAAATCGCTCTGGTCTATCTATCATTAAATGCACATCAAGCGGCAGCTCGGTGGCCCTTCTGGCAGCCTCAACCAAGAGCGGCCCTATAGTTATATTCGGCACAAATTGGCCGTCCATAACATCAATATGTATATAGTCGGCCCCTGCTGCTTCAACGGCCTTTATCTCTTCTCCAAGCCTTGTAAAATCCGCAGATAAGATCGAGGGAGAGATCTTTAATTTTTTACCTTCCATTGCTGCTCCTTTTTGTTATAGGGATATCAATCCCGGATGCCTATTCCTTAATCAGCCTACCCAGAACCTCATCGAAGATTTCGTCATCTAAGATAGCACCGACATATACCATCGCGATACGTCCCTTTTTATCCAGGATAAAGGTCTGTGGTATCGCAAATATATTAAAGACGCCGCCGAGAACCCCTGTCTCATCAATCCCGTTCGGATAGCTTACAGAAAACTCTTTAACAAAGTTTTTGGCCGCCTCTACCCGGTCTTGAACCGCTATACCTACAAAGACCACACCATCCGATGCGTTATATTTTTTATAGGCATGCTCAAAAACACTGGCCTCTAACCTGCACGGACCACACCAGGAAGCCCAGAAGTTTATTACAACAGGCTTGCCGATATGATCTTTAACATCAAACCGCTTGCCATCAAAGGTCATAAACTCAAGGTTCGGTACGGGCTCGCGCTCGTCCTGGCTAATAAGAAGATCATACTTCTTCTCTACCGAGACCGTGGAGTCTCCGGTGACAGAGGTAGAATCACAACTAACAAGCAATATAAGTACAAACCCCAGAAAGAAAAAGCGTATAGCTCTATTCATAGTCTCTATACCTTCCATTCATTTAAAATAAAAATTGAAAAGAAAAAAGGGTAGACGCCACAGGCGCATCTACCCTAACAAAAAACAACTTCCCGCCACCGGCGGATCACAAAACCACCACTAGACCACTTTGAGGTCAAAGTCCCTTTTCCACCAAATCCTTTATCTGGCTCTTGGGCACAGCACCTACAACCTGATCTACGACCTCTCCATCTTTAAAAAGTATCAGTGTAGGGATACCCCTAACGCCATACTTTCCCGGAGTAGCCGGATTATCATCAACATTTATCTTCGCAATCCTGACCTTGCCACCGTACTCACCCGCTACCTCTGCGACTATCGGGGCGATTGCCCTGCAAGGGGCACACCACTCGGCCCAGAAATCCACCAGGACAGGTTTATCAGAGCCAAGAACAGCAGACTCAAAGCTTGAATCAGTTACATCAAAAAGGTCATCGGACATAATTTTAAACTCCTGCACAAATATTATAATTTAAATATAAATCAAGAGAAGCCCCTTGTCAACCTAGTTTTAACCGAGCTAACCACCAATCTCACGCATTACCGCTCCTAAGCTTTTACCTTGACATCAAGTTATACAAAGGTGCATCATATATTGTATGAAAGAAACCGAACTTCTTGAGCTACTGGAGCAAACAGTAGAGAAATTATCCATTACCCTTGGCTACGACGACCTGCGCAAAGGGGCTATCAATACTACAGGTGGTGCTTTTGTCCTAAGGGGCGAGAGGCATATACTCTTGCATAAACACCTGTCAACTGATGAAAAGATAGACCTACTCTCGGAGATACTCTCCACCATGGATACCGAGCAACTACACCTACCACCTGTATTGCGTCAAAAGATAGAACTTGCCAAAGAACACCTTCAGCTTGAGCAAGACTCCAGTGCCAACGCACTTTAAGCACACATTCCTTTTAAATCTAATTAGTTACCAAATCAGATCTTTTGCAGACCATACCACAGAACCTTCTACTTCAATTGACTATGACCTGCATTAATGGTATAATAGGTATAGATTTGTAGTGTGATTATAGTATTAAAGAATTAAAAAGGCCCTTTAAAACTCAACACTAAAGATCATCCCTTGACAAATTCAACTTTGATGACGATCTCAACCAGATCAAAGAAAAGATCGTAAAGCAGGTAGCTTATTACCAGGTGGTTTATTACAATGAAGAACTCTAAAAAGTTCACTATCACCCTATACTCTTCAGCAGTTGCACTGCTGTTGCTTACCGTAGCCCCGGCCTTCGGTGCAGGCAGTTATTTGCAACTTGCAAAGAACGGCAAAAAACCTAATTTTACTAAAATTATAGTCAAAAAAAACGCTCCGCATGACAGCTACTATCACTTCACTATTGCTCAGATGCTCAGAAAGTCTGGAGATATCAGCGGTGCTATCGTGCATTACAAAGAAGCAATCGAGATCGATCCGGCCTCCCCTGTCTTATACGCAGAGCTTGCACACCTCTATCTGAGAAGAGGCGATACGGAGCTAGCCCTCAATCTACTTGAGAAATCAAGGGATGTCGGGCCTAGCTACACACCCACACGCCTCTTTCTGGGTGAGATCTATACACTCTTGAAACAAGATAAAAAAGCAACCAAGGAGTTTGAAGAGGCGATAACGCTTGCTCCTGACAACCCGAAGCCATACCTCTTGCTAGCTGCCTTATACTCCAAGACACACGACTATGATAGCGCCACGGCGACACTCGAGCGCATGATGGAGACCCTGCCGGACTCGGTAATGGGGTACTACTATCTGGGTCGAGTTGAGATAGAAAGAGGACGTCTGGATATGGCCGAGAAGTATTATAAAAAGGCCATTGAAAGAAGCCCTAATTTCCTGTCTGCTCATATCGAGTTAGCGCTCGCTTATGAGCGCAACTCAATGGTAGAAAAAGCAATCAAGAGCTACGAAGCCGCGCTGCGAATCTCTCCAAATGATATCGCGGTAAGAAAACAACTCAGCAGAATCTTCATAACGCAAGGCAAACTTGATAAGGCGATAGAGCAGTTTCAAAGACTAAAAAAACAGCAAAGCACAAAGCTCGCTGCCTCCACCAGGATCGGCCTTATATACTTTGAGCAGAAAAACTACGCCAAGGCGATTGCAGAGTTTAAAGAGATTCTCAAAGACTCGCCCGGTGCGGAGAAGGTACGTTACTACCTGGCTACCGTCTACGAAGAAAATAATGATTTCGAAAATGCCGTGCTGGAGTTTCAGAGAATAACCCCTAGTAAAGATACCTTTGTAGATGCCAAGATACATGTGGCCTTTATATTTGAACGCCAGAAACGCCACGACGAGGCAGCCGAGGCAATCTTAGAGGCAATAGAACTTAAAAACGGAAACGCCGAGCTCTACAGGCTTCTCGCCTCTATCTACCGGGGGGCAGGGAAAACCAGCGATGCAGTAAAGACCATTGAGACGGCCCTAGAGCTAGAACCTCAGAACGAAGACCTGCTCTTTATGATGGGTGTCCTTTATGACGAGAACGGAGACTGGAAAAACAGCATCGCAAAGATGAAAATGGTCATCGAGATGAACCCCAACCATGCCAATGCCCTTAACTATATTGGTTATACCTTGGCAGAGCGATCAGTAGATCTCGACGAGGCTGAACAATATATAAAAAGAGCCCTTGTTATCAAGCCCGATAGCGGCCATATTATAGACAGCCTTGGCTGGGTCTACTTTAAAAAAGGTGATCTAAAACAGGCAATCTCTACTCTACAACGTGCTGTAGAGCTTTTACCAGAAGACGGCGTTATAGCCGAGCACCTTGGAGATGCTTACCTAAAGGCAGAGCACAAAAAGAAGGCCATCAAAACATATGAGCGGGCACGCGAACTCTCGCCCGACAACGAGGACCTGAAGATAAAGCTTGAAAGAATTAAAAAAGATATCAAGGCCAGCAAGTAAGCTGCGCACCTTTTTTCTGATCAGCACCGCCCTGGTACTGCTTACCCTTACCGGATGTTCTGTAAAAAACACTCGCAACGTAGAGCCTTACCCGCAAGAACTTGTCCCTGCAACAGCAGCGATCAAAAGCCCCGACTCGCTGACGGCGATGCTGCGCTTTAGCTCAAAACAGACGGGGCTTAAGGGACGCGCCTCCCTGACCATCAAGAGCCCAGACCTACTGAGGGTCGAGATCTACGGAGTGATGGGACAGATACTAACCGTAGTGACAGGCGATAGTAACGATTGCAAGGTATACAGAAAAGGGCTTATCAAGAAATGCAACTGGAATGAGCCGGAGTTATCAGGGCTCTTAACGCCTGGCAACCTTGTCCCGATATTGCTTGGCAAAGGAGAGCTCGCCTTTA
>CAZUFI010000069.1:0-2009 GCA_964618745.1 uncultured Thermodesulfobacteriota bacterium
AAGAGTTTTTACTTTATGGCGCACTTTGAGAAATCGATAATACCGGAGTGTAAGGGCAAGGGGGTGCTTCAGTTTAATTACCGCTGGCCAAAGTTTAACACAATGGTGCCGGACTGTTATTGTATCGACGAGCTGGTACGTATCGCCGACGGGCTCTATCTCGGTCAACTCTTATACGCAACCGACTGGGAGGTCCCTTATGACCCTAATACAAAACCCGGTAAATATAAATACGATAACTTTGGCTATTTTCTCTTGATGGACGCAGAGTGGCAGGCGATCAAAGAGTTTATGGGCTTTGATATGAATCAGGTTTTATGATCTAACACGCAGTGGTGTGCAGTAACTCGGGCTGGTATTTAAAACCGTGGGGCGTATTATGCGGTACTACGAAAAGCAGGGCTTGATCCTTAAACGAGGAGATCACGGTGGAGATGTTCTGGAACTCCAGAGCGACCTTATAAGTCTGGCCTATGATATTACTGAACCCCCTGACGGTGACTACGGCCCGCAGACCGAGAGGGCGGTTAGGTCTTTTCAGGCGATAGGGAAAGGGCATGTTACAGGCATCGTAGAGACGGTAGTCGCCTCTGCTCTGCACGCGATGGCAATAGATCCTCCCGTAACAGATACAGGGCTGGAGATACCTTTTGTAATTGGACCTCATTATGATTCTCGCTCAGAGGCAGTCATAGATATGATTGTTATCCACTATACCGGCAGTGGTACGCTCGGCGGTACGGCTCGTTGGTTTCAAGACCCTGCGAGCAGTGTTAGTGCGCATTACCTCGTAGGCAAAGACGGCGCAATTGTGCAGATGGTCAAAGAGGGCGAGAGGGCGTGGCATGCAGGGGCGAGCGTGTGGCAGGGACGTTCAAATTGTAATAGATTCTCGATAGGGGTTGAGATTATCAACTGGGGGCTTTTAGAGAAAAAGGACGACGGCTTTTACTGCGCGATTAATAATCAATATACGCAGAGATATAATGGACAGAGGCCTGTAGAGATGGCTGGCAAGTACTGGGAGCCGTATACAGATAAGCAGTACGAGGCCTTGGCAGAGCTAGTGCGTGATATCCAGGAGAGGCGCGGCATTGATCTGGAGATGATTGTCGGGCACACTGATATCGCACCGGGTAGAAAGATCGACCCCGGGGCGCACTTTGATTGGGCGAGGTTCAGGCAATCTCTCTTGCCTTCGCCGGTCTGAGGTCTGATCTGTGCTTTAGAGGTAGGTCTTTTTTACAACAGACCATAACGTAAAAATTCAGGGAGCAGTGTGTGAAGAGGTTTTTTTTAAAGTCTATTGTTGTGATCTTATTCACCCTGATGGTTTTGGTTCCGATGGCAAGGGCGGACCAGACAGGTGAGGCCATAGAAAAGGCAGCGCATAGGAATGCCGCAGTTGTAAGGTTGCATAAAGAAGGCAGGATTGAGCAGGCACTGGAGGCCGCCGAGCGTGCCTATAAAGTGACGGCAGAGACGCTTGGCCTTAAGCATGCGCAGACGGCTACGGCTCTGTATAATCTGGCGGCCCTGTATGAAGAGATGGGGGAGTTAAGGCGTGCCAAGACCTTCTTTATGCGAGCCCTTAAGATAAGGGAGGCGGTCTTAGGAGCGTGGCATAGAGATACTGTGGATACTCGCAGAAGATTGGCGGACATAGAGAAGACCTTGGCTGGCCCGACTGCTGCGGGGAAGAATAAACCTTCCGCTAAAATAATGAAAAACAGCGGCGCGCGTGTTCCGGCGAGCGTTAATGATAAAATTGTTCGTAAACCGTCTGCGAAGATTTTAAAGAAAAGTGGCGGGCCTACAGCCCCCATCCGGTCTAAAGTTCCCACAAAGACTAAGGCGTATAGGGTAAAGACGGCCCCAGCAAAACCGAAGATCGTTAATGTAGGGAAGGTCGGGAGTGTCGGGAAGGTAAAGCCCTCTGCTAAGTCGCGCGTTAAAATTTTGCCGAGGTCTGCATCTTTGCCTAAATCGACTGGGCCTAAGTCGGCTGG
>CAZUFI010000069.1:2109-4480 GCA_964618745.1 uncultured Thermodesulfobacteriota bacterium
CTGGGCCTAAGTCGGCTGGCGGCGGCGCAGGTAAACCGTCTGCGAAGATATTAAAGAACGGCTCAGGCGGTAATGCAGCGGCCTCTGTGGAATTGAAAGTGATCAATGCTAAGATCGGGGGCGCAGAAGAGGTAGGAGAGTCCCCTGCCCTAGAGACACGTTCTTTTCCTCTGATGGCCGCAGGGGGTGAGGTAGACCCGGCCTCGCTTCCAGCCATAGCATTTGACGAGTATGCCGTAAAGCTTGGCGTAGATGAAGTGATGAAGATGCCGGGTCCTGCCGGTATAATGCGGCTCTGGATCGGGGCCCCTGAGTATACTCCCGAGTTCAGAGAAGGGATGAGCGAAGCGGTAGGTAGCTTACCCAAGGTAGGTGAGACGGCGAAGGTAAAGGCCTTTGCTCCTGACTTTGATGTAGAGCCGAAAGATAGCATTTGTCTTAAATTGCATCCGACAGGCACTGATGCGCTCTTTGAGTTGCGTCCAAAGAAAAAAGGAGACTTCAAAGTAAGTGCGGTTGTGGAATTATTTAGTTCAGGAGATTGCAGTGGGGCTGCCATACCAAAGGCTGTCAAGACATTGAGCGTCAGCGTTGTGGTTGATACCGGTAAAAAGATTGAAGAGGGGGCCAGCCAGATGGGTGGGATCTTCTGGGAGAAGTTCCTTGATTTCTGGGGTGCGATAGTAGCACTCTTTTTTGGTCTGATATTATTCCTTTTAAGAGGTAAGCTTAAAAAGATCTTTGGTTTTAGTAGCGGTAAGGATTAGGCGATATCAGGTGCGGCTTAACAGGTACGGCTTAAAATGGTAAGGAGGTTTCAAAAGATGTCTAAACGTATTTTCTTAAGTGATATTCATATGGGACCAAGGAGAGAGGTCGTAAGCCCCAGGTTTGATTATGACTGGTTGACCAGGGACGAGGCCAAGCGGCTCGGTAGTTTCTTTGAATATATAAAAGATAATGAAGCGGTAGATACTGAGGTCATTCTGGTTGGAGATATTCTGGATAACTGGATATGTCCTTATAACGAAACTCCGCCGAGTTTTCAGGAAATATTCGGTGCAAACCCGGAGGTGGTCTCAGGGATCAAGGGGTTGCTTGACAAAGGAATGAAGGTGATTTTCTTGGAAGGTAACCATGACATGTATCTTTCTCAGGCAGATCTTGATACGGTTTTTGATGGCAATGCAAATGTAAGATATGCCGAGAGCTATACTGATCGTGGTATTCACGCGGAGCACGGACATTCATTTGATCCCTTTAATGAAAAACTGCAAGGCGAGAGTGCCATACAGGGTCTGCCGCTTGGCTATTTTATCTCGCGTGCTGTGGCGACTAAGCAGGCGAAGGAGGATTCTTCGAAAGAGCCGCTCTGTGAAATAATAAAAAAGGCCGGGGCGGCCCTGGTAGGTGGTGATAGTATTGCGGTAAGTGTCTTTGACGCAATCATGAAGGATGCGGGTATGGATAGCACCGCCGAATTTGTAATGCCAGGCGGTGGTGTGGTAACGGTTTCGCAGGTACGAGCTGCTTATGAAGGTACTGCTGTAGAGTTGAGTGTCGCTGATCTGCGGCCTAAGGCCAAGGCCTTGTCTGTGGCAGAAGACGATGTGAAGTTGGTAGTTTTTGGTCATACCCACGGTAAGGTGATTGATTCGCTAGATCTGGAAAACCCGGCAGAGCCGCTGCTTTCTGAGTATACAAAGGTATACGCAAATAGCGGGACCTGGGTAAAGGGCAAGGTGCCTACTTATATTGAGGTCAAGGTTGATACGCGCGATAATCACCTGAACTATATTAGTCTGATGAAGTGGGATGATGGAGTTGCAAGTAAAATAGGGAGCAGGTTCTTTAGTTTTTAGAGGCTGTGTGACTGTTGTATTTTAGTGTTAAGGCCGTGGCATTTGCCACGGCCTTTTTTATGCGATAGGTCGGGCGTGAGCACGGTAGTTAGCCTGAAGAGGCTTTGTCTTTAATAAATCGAACCAAAGATCTTAAAGCCGTGGGTTGCGAGCCAATTTTCTTGCTCTGCGCTCAGGCGTTTTTCACATGTATAGTACTGAGAGTTCTGAACGCGTACCCAGCCTGCGTCCTCGACCTCAGGGACATCGTAGCCGAGTACGAATTTTGCAAGATGATCGTGGTAATGCCACGGGCAGCCGAAGAAACGCCCGTCTCTGTTTAACCACCCTGCATTTGAATCGGGTCTATGTAGCCACGTATTTGACCAGTCCAAGAGGAAGGTCTCGTCTATGTCTATCTCAGCGCATAGTTTTATTTCGTCTTTGCTGGCCTTCGGACACCAGATACCCTTGACGAACTGAACCCAGTTGTCGTCATTTTCTCGCATCCAGTAGAAAAAGCGTTTGTC
>CAZUFI010000069.1:4580-8492 GCA_964618745.1 uncultured Thermodesulfobacteriota bacterium
GTAGATGACTGATTTTTTCAAGGGTATCGGAGATTTTTTTATCGGCTGCAAGATGGTTGCGACCACGCGTGAGCTATGGCCTTACGTCTGGATACCGTTGCTGATAAATATAGCTGTCTACGTGATAGTCGTTGGGCTGGGAATTTATTTTTATGGCGACCTGATGGCGTATTTTATGCCGACAGGGGATCAGTGGTATATCGCTATCCTTAGGGTCTTTGCATGGGTTATCTTTACCGCTGTTATCGGGCTTGGGATCTTTTTTACATTCTTTATCGTGGCCTCGACTATCGCCTCGCCCTTTAACGAGCGGCTCTCGGCAAAGTACGAAGAGCTTCTCACCGGCCAGCGCGTATTAGATGGGCTTGGCGCTACATCTGTTATTACCCAGGAGATAAAGCGACTGATCGTCTATGTAGTTATCTTTGGCGTGCTGCTCTTGTTTACCTCGGTTATATCTTTTATTCCGTTTGTTAATTTTATGATTCCTCTTCTCTGGTTTTTCTTTGCCGTATATGTCGTGGCCTTTGAGTTTATATCTTATGTCTTGGACAGGAGAGGGGTCTTGCTTGGCGTAAAGTTTTCTTATATGAGGTCTAGGTTTTTCCGTTGCGGCGGCTTCGGCATGGCAACGGCATGGGGTATGCTTATCCCAATCGTAAATGTGGCTGTTATTCCGTGCGCGGTCGTTGGGGCTACAAACCTTGCGATAAAGTCAGGAGTGCCACAGGGGCAAGGTGGCAGAGCTCCCAGGGTTGGTGGCAGGAATGGTTTTGATAATCTACTTGATGAGCGTAGCAGTGATGAGGTAAGATCAGAGTAAGATTTAATATTTGTATAGATGGGCGCAGATTTTCTGTCTCTTTAAAAAAGGAAGGTTGAGTATTTATGGGCGGTATCATTAAAAAAATAGTCTTGTCTTTTGTTTTTATAAGTTTTCTTGCGTCCTGTGTTACGACACCCGTCACCAATAGGAAGTCCCTGATCCTTATCCCCTTTGACGTAGAGCTGTCGCTTGGGGAGAAGGCATTTCGCGATATACTGAGAAAAGAAAAACTCAGTGATGAAAAAAAGCTAAAGGCGATGCTCAGAAGGGTTGGTAATAGGATAGCCGCTGTAAGCGATATGCCGGACCTTGATTGGGAGTTTAAGCTTGTTGACTCGGACTCAAAGAATGCCTTTGCCTTGCCAGGCGGAAAGGTAGCTTTTTATGAGGGGATACTAAAAGTATGCAAGAACGAAGCAGGGGTTGCGACGGTTATGGGCCATGAGATAGCGCATGCGATAGCAAGGCACGGGGCCGAGCGTATTACTCAGCAGTTAATTCTTACGGGAGTTGTGATGGGTGCTTCTATAAAATATGAAGACAATAAAAATAAAAAATATATCTTGGCCGGCCTTGGCGTTGGTACGACCGTTGGAATAACCCTGCCATTTAGCCGTCGCAATGAGAGCGAGGCCGATCATATTGGTATGATCTATATGGCGCGTGCCGGGTATGATCCAGCAGAGGCCGTAGAGTTCTGGAAGCGTTTTGACGAGGAGAAGAAAAAGAAGAAGGGCTTTAAGATGCCGGCCTTTCTCTCAACGCACCCTTCTGACGAGAAAAGGGTAGCCGAGTTGACAGCCCTGTTGCCGGTGGCAATGGAGGAGTATAAGAATGCTAAAAAGAAGTATGGTAAAGGAAGTGTCTTGGATCTTAAGGGAATTGACGATAAGGCAAATGACGAAAAGAAGAAGGACCACCACTAAGCGCGGTTTTAGTTTTAAGTAATCAAAAAGAGACTGGCGAACCCTTGGTTCGCCAGTCTCTTTTTGATTGTATGAAAACCTAAGGTTATCGCCAGAACATCAGCCATAGAACAAAACCAAGGATAAAGCCAATTGCTATCTTTAGAAGCCATAAGGGGCTGGTATCGCCGGTTGCTCCGCACTTCGGGCATTCAGGGGCCTCTGGATGAACCTTCTCCGCGCACTTATAGCAGACCTTTTCTTTGATGATTTTTTTACTTTTTTTCTTGGGATCATTAGGGTGGCTATTGCTGTCAGCCTTGTCATTCTTTGCCATCTTTAGATCTTCTCCTGGCGGTAAGGCAGTGCCTTACCGCTTATGCTGATTATTTGCTTTAAGTTGTTTAGTATAATTCATTAAAGAGGTTTAGTAGATGCGGTGCGACTTGTTTTTTCCTAGAGAGGACGTTTTTGAGTTCATATAAATTATCCTCCACTTTGGGGTATTCAAATGCTTCTAGTACTTTGCCCTCGCCAATTGCCATCAGCAATGACGTTCCTTTACCTATATCGGTGATTAGCAGGCATGCCATTGTCAGCTCTTTTGCCTCGCGTGTATCTTCTAGTTCTTTTTTGATACTGGCTTTCTCAGATTCCAACTCGTCAAAGCCTATGGTCTCGACCTGGCCGATGCCGAAGTCCTTGCCTTTAGCAGTATAGACCTTGAAGTCGTCTCGGACGACGGCCTTTGCCCCTCTTGCCTTCATGCTTGAGTTTGCCGAGAATATTTCATTGCCAAGCTCCAGGTGGTCAAGCCCTGATTTTTCTTCGAGCCATTTCAGTATTTCTTTGTCTTTATTTGTGGTCGTTGGGGAGCGAAGAATAACAGTATCTGAGAGAACGCCTGAGAGCAGCAGGCCCGCGATCTTTTTATCTATCTCAAGGCCCTCGGCCTTGTATATTCCGGCTACTATCGAAGAGGTACTCCCTATGGGGTCGCACCTGAAGGTTATCGGCCCTGTCGTGTGAAAATTGCCAAGGCGGTGATGGTCTACTACCTCTATAATGTCTACGTCTTCCGCGCCGTCGACAGCCTGAGAAATCTCGTTGTGGTCAACTAGTATTAGCTGGATGGGTGAGGGCTTCATTAGATCGGTCTTGGTTAGAATGCCGTGCATGACGCCGCTCTCATCGATTGCAAGGACTCCGATCTCGGCGAAGTTCTTGATCGTCATCTTTATATCTTCTACACAGTCCTCGGGTAAGACTTTTTTAAAATTTGTATTGCATATCTTTCCCGCCGGTGCGCTTAGTCGTACGAGCTGGCTGGTTGTAGCCGTATCATAGGGTGAGGACATGACAGTTACGTTGTTTTCCTTGGCGGCATCGATAAATTCTTGTTTTATTCCAAGTCCTCCGCTGATAATCAGGATTCCAACTCCAAGCTTTATAGCAGAGGCCTGAATCGTCTCTCTGTCTCCGACGACTACGACACATTCGCTGGGCGGGGTATCTCCTATGGTACTTTCAAAGTGAGTTGCCATCATTGCGCCGACATAAAGAGAGAGAACTTTTTGACCGTCACCGATAGAGTTGGTTAGCACAGTGCCGCCAAGTGTTGCGACAAGGTTGGGTATAGAGGTAAGTATCTTTCTGGAAGTATCGGTGCTGGTCTGCGCGACCTGCCACTCTGCTATATCCATAAGCGTTACAACGCCGATTGGTTTGTTGTCGTCGTCAAGGACAGGGACGATCCGTATCTTTTCCTCTTCCATGCTTTTCATGACATTGAAGATGGGGGTCTCTTTGTGTACGGTAAAGATTTCGCTGGTCATTATGTCTTTTGCCCGGAGATAGACATTGGAGAGATAAAGCGGCGGTTCAACTCCAAAGCGTTCAAGGATGAAGGTCGTCTGCGGGTTCAGGTCTCCGGCACGGGCAGCGTATATGTCTTGCTGACCCCGGGCTTTCTTGATCTCAGCCAGAGCGATGGCAGAGCATATAGAGTCGGTATCCGGGTTTTTATGTCCGATAATGTATGTAATCATATTATGTTGTCCTTAAAGAGGGATACTCTTTTGATTGTTTTGTTTAGAGTGTGTGTTTATACAGCTTGCCGGTTTGTAGGCATAGCTTGATGCCTGTAAAACATATTATTTTATTATAAGTGATAAGGAGTGG
>CAZUFI010000070.1:0-8473 GCA_964618745.1 uncultured Thermodesulfobacteriota bacterium
TTCGCTACAGGGTAGACGGTGTGCTTCATGAGGTCATGAAGCCTCCGATGAAGCTTAAAAATGCCATAGTCTCAAGGATCAAGATCATGAGCCAGCTTGATATAGCCGAGCGCAGGCTGCCCCAGGACGGCAGGATAAAGCTCAAGCTCGGACGTAACCGCGAGATGGACTTCAGGGTCTCGGTCCTGCCCACGCTCTTTGGTGAGAAGGTCGTTATGAGGCTCTTGGATAAGAGCAACCTTCAGTTGGATATGACCAAGCTCGGCTTTGACCAGGGTGCGCTTGATAATTTTCTTGATGCGATACACAAGCCTTGGGGAATAGTGCTGGTAACAGGGCCTACAGGAAGTGGTAAGACAACGACCCTTTACTCCGCACTTTCAGACCTTAACAAAGAATCAGAGAATATATCTACAGCAGAGGATCCGGTCGAGTTCAACCTGATGGGTATTAATCAGGTCCAGATGCATGAGGATATTGGTCTTAACTTCGCGGCGGCCCTGCGAAGTTTCCTTCGTCAAGATCCAGATATAATCATGGTCGGTGAGATAAGGGACTATGAGACGGCTGAAATTGCCATTAAGGCCGCACTAACCGGTCATATGGTCTTATCCACTCTGCATACAAATGACGCGCCTTCTACCGTAAATAGACTCCTGAATATGGGGGTAGAGCCTTTTCTTGTCTCTTCCGCCTGTAACCTGATATTGGCGCAGAGGCTGGCACGTAAAATCTGTGAAAAATGCAAGGAAGAGACGACAATCTCGGAGCAGGCTTTATTGGATCTTGACATTACCGCAGAGCAGGCGCAGAAGATGAGGTTTTTTAAAGGCAAGGGATGTACCGATTGCAACGGCACGGGCTATAAGGGCAGGATAGCACTCTATGAGGTCATGCCCTTTACCGAGACCCTTAAAGAGCTGGTCCTAAACGGCGCGTCATCATCTGAGCTTAAGAAGCAGGCGATAGTCGAGGGTATGCAGTCGCTGCGTATGAGTGGGCTTAGCAAGGTAGAGGAAGGGACCACAACGCTTGAAGAAATATTAAAGGCTACGATGGCCGATTGACTTAAGGTTTGGGGCTTTTTCTTCGATAATAGAGAGAGTAGACTAGCATTTAAATGATAAGGGTTGAACTATGTCAGAAAGCGTCAAAATGCCGGAACTTCAGAGCTTACTTAGGAAACTTGTCGAACTTAACGGTTCTGATCTGCATATCTCTGCGGCTTCTCCGCCAAGGATCAGGGTGCATGGTAAGCTTGTTCCTCTAGACCTGCCTACCCTAACCGGTGTGCAGACCAAACATATGTGCTACTCCATCTTAACTGACGCGCAGAAGCACAAATTTGAGGATAACAACGAGCTTGATCTTTCATTCGGCATGAAGGGGCTTGCTCGCTTCAGGGCTAATATCTTTGTGCAGAGAGGGACGGTAGCAGGAGTTTTTCGCTCTATTCCGATAGATATTATGACTGTGAGTGAGCTGGGGTTGCCGCCGATTGTAGATGAGTTAACCAATAGGCCAAGGGGGCTTGTTCTGGTTACAGGCCCTACAGGCAGTGGTAAGTCAACGACCATCGCAGCGATGATAGATAAAATCAATACCGAGCGTGACGAGCATATCGTTACTATTGAAGACCCGATAGAGTACCTGCATCGTTCAAAGAGAGCACTGGTTAATCAGCGTGAGGTCGGTGCCGATACCTTTAACTTTACAAAGGCAATAAAGTCGGTTTTGCGCCAGGACCCGGATGTTGTGCTGATCGGTGAGCTTCGTGATCTTGAGACTATCGAGACCGCTCTGACAATCGCTGAGACAGGCCATCTTTGTTTTGCGACCCTGCATACAAACTCATGCGTCCAATCCATAAACAGGATTATAGATGTCTTTCCTGCCTCTCAGCAGCCGCAGGCCAGAGCTCAGTTATCTTTTGTGCTCGAAGGTGTTATGAGTCAACTTTTGCTTACAAAGACTGGTGGCGCCGGGCGCGTGCTGGCTCTAGAGATTATGACCCCTAACTCGGCTATAAGAAATCTTATACGCGAAGATAAGGTACACCAGATTTACTCACAGATGCAGGTAGGACAAGCCAAGTTCGGTATGCAGACGATGAATCAGAGTCTGATAACCTTGCAGGCGCGTCACTTGATTTCTCTGGATGATGCACTCAATAGGAGCCCAGACCCGGATGAGTTGCGCCAGATGATGATAAATGCAGGCGTGATGCGTAGCGCACCGGGATCAAAGAAGTAAATATAAGAGGTTATTAGTTATGCCTAAATTTACATATTCAGGGAAAACACTCTCAGGTCAGGTGGCAAAGGGTGTTATAGAGGCAGCCAATCTGGCACAGGCCAACTCCATGCTCAGGCGCCAACAGGTGGTGCCGACATCTTTGTTTCCGAAGAAGAGCGGGCTTGCCGCCTTAAATGAAATCCAGATCCCTGGAATGACACAGAAGGTCAAGATAAAGGAGATAGTCGTCTTTACCCGTCAGTTCGCGACGATGATAGACGCGGGTCTTCCTCTTGTCCAGTGCCTGGATATACTTGCAAATCAGCAGGAAAATAAAGAATTTCAGAAGGTTCTTCTAGATGTCAAATCAAGGGTCGAAGAGGGCTCTACCTTCGCAGATGCCCTGAAGAAACACCCGAAGGTCTTTGACGAACTCTTTATAAACCTCGTTGCCGCTGGTGAGGTCGGTGGTATCCTTGATACGATCCTTAATAGGCTCTCAGGCTTTATGGAGAAGTCAGAGAAGCTTAAAGGAAAGATAAAGGGTGCGCTGACTTACCCGAGTGCGGTTATAGTTATAGCAATGATAGTCGTAACGGGCCTTCTTTTATGGGTCGTGCCGATCTTTGATGATATGTTCAAGGGCTTTGGCAGCGCGTTACCCGCACCGACTCAGGTCGTTGTGAATATGAGCAACGCGCTTAAGAATTACTGGTATATAATCTTCGGTACACTTGCGGCGGTTATAATTATTCTTAAGCAGAGTTATAAGACACGCAAGGGTAAGCGGATTCTGGACGGGGTATTTCTTAAGATGCCGGTCTTTGGAGATCTTCTGAGAAAGACCGCTGTCGCGCGTTTTACACGTACACTTGGAACAATGCTTGCAAGCGGAGTGCCCATACTTGAAGCCCTTGAGATAGTGGCAAAGACTGCCGGTAATGTAGTTATTGAGGAGGCCATTATGCAGGCAAGGTCAAGCCTTAGCGAAGGAAAGACCCTGGCCGAGCCGCTTGCCGCCACCAAAGTATTCCCTGGTATGGTAACTCAGATGATAACCGTTGGTGAGAGTACGGGTTCGATGGATACGATGCTCAATAAGATCGCTGATTTTTACGAGGATGAGGTCGATGCCTCGGTAGATGCGCTTACCTCACTTATTGAGCCTATGCTCATGGCTTTTTTGGGTGTCGTCGTCGGTGGCCTTGTTATAGCCCTATATCTGCCGATCTTCTCTCTTGCAGGTGCTATGGGTAGTTAACTGATATGGACCGATCGGCATCACAGACAATCAAAGACAAGCTCCTCGTTCTTATGGTGTTGAGGGCTGTGCTGGCCTTTGTCTTCTTGGGCGTTGGTATCTGGTTTCAGCTAAGGGACTATTACTTTACAGCTCCTTTATATTACCCCATACATTTGATGGTCGTAACGATAGGTGTCTTGACGATTATCTATGGCCTATTGCATAAACGCACTGAGCGAGTAGTTCAATTTGCCTACCTGCAAATATCAATAGATCTGCTATTAATAACCGTTGCGATATTTATCACCGGTGGTACTGAGAGCTATTTTTCTATACTTTACTTTATAAGTGTCATCGGTGCTTCGATGATACTGGGTCGGCGCGGAGGTTTCTATGCGGCCTTTGTATCGTCGGTCCTCTTTGCTTTAATGATGAGTATGGACCTGTACCGAATACTGCCTCAGCAATTTAAGGTTTTTTATTATAGCACTGAGGTTCCTGCCTGGAGCTTTGTCATGACGACGATGGCTACCCATGCGATAGGGCTCTTTACGGTCGCGTACCTTACCGGGAGGTATGTGGAGAAGGCCACTCAAATGGAGAAGCGTCTTGAAGAGCGTGAGGTCGATCTGGGGCGGTTGGAGACACTTAATAAGACAGTCGTCGAAAATATTCCAGCCGGCATTATGACTATTGATAAAGAAGGACGCATCACGTCTTTTAACAGGGCCGCTACTTCTATAACAGGTTATGAGCTTCGTGATGTATATTTGCAGAGTGTATATGAAATATTTCCGTCGCTTTTGACGGCACGTCCGTGGCCTGTAATTGAGGTCGCAAGGCCAGAGAAGATAGTAAAGACAAAGGACGGCAGGGATATTTGCCTTGGCTTTACCGTCTCATTCGGCGAGGCTGGCGAGGTGACAAATATTATAATCTTTCAGGACCTGACCGAGCTGAAATTTATGGAGGAGCAGTTAAGACGTGATGATAGGCTAAAGGCCCTGGGCGAGCTCTCGGCAGCTATCGCCCATGAGGTGCGTAATCCGCTGGCCTCGATATCAGGTTCTATCCAGATGTTGAGTCAAGATATGGACTTCAGTGGTGATAAAAAGCAACTCATGGGTATAGTGCTAAAGGAGACAGACCGCCTCAATAGACTGATAACAGATTTTCTTCTCTTTGCCAAGCCCGCCTCGACAAGCGAGAAGGCTTATATTGACATAGGTAGTGTTATAAGTGAGACTATCAAGGTCTTCTCCAATAGCGCGCAGGCGCAGGGAATTAACCTGGATGTTCGGCTCGATAACAGTCTTTTTGTTGAGGCTGATGAGCGTCAGTTGTCACAGGTTTTTTGGAACTTGTTTATTAATGCGGCTATAGCAATGGACGGCAAGGGGAGTCTTTTTATCTCCACAGAGACTGCTGAGAGCGATAAGCGAGCTCGGAATACGGGTGAGATGGTACGTATAACGGTCTCGGATACAGGCGTTGGTATTGCAAAGGACGATATGGGAAAGATCTTTGATCCTTTCTTCTCAACCAGAGACGGGGGGACCGGCATGGGGCTTGCCCTTGTCCATAGAATGATAGAGGAGCATGGCGGTACGATTGAGGTAGAGAGCACCATGGGTGACGGAACTAAATTTACAGTAATAATGCCTCGTGTTAATTGTGAGGCTTAGCACAGTAAGAGAGACGAAGGCAGATTGAAAACTTTTCAATAGAGGTTATATGTCAAAGTATAGATTGATGGTAGTTGATGATGAAGAGAGTATGCGTAATTTTCTGAGCATAATGCTTAAGAAAGAGGGTTACGAGGTCTCTACTTTTTCAAGTGGCGAAGAGGCTCTGGAGTTTTTCAGGGCAGAGTCAGCGGATATTGTAATGACCGATCTCAAGATGCCCGGGATGGGCGGGGTGGCTCTCTTAAAAGAGTTGAAAGCACTGGACTCTAATATCGTGGTAATACTGATGACGGCCTATGCCTCGGTCGATAGTGCCGTAGAGGCGATGCGCGCTGGCGCTTACGATTACTTTACCAAGCCCTTTAATATAGAAGAGATCAAGCTACACCTTAAACGTGCGCTTAGGCTTAAAGAACTTGAGCAAGAAAATATACTTCTTAAAAAAGATATTCACTCAAGGTATGGCTTTAGTAACTTTATAGGCACCAGCCCCTTGATGTTGGAGATATACGCCCTTATCACAAGTGTAGCGGGGACGCGTACAAATGTGCTGATAAGTGGAGAGAGTGGTACTGGTAAAGAGCTTGTGGCCAGAGCAGTGCATAGTGAGGGTGATCGCAAGGACAAGCCTTTTGTTACGATAAACTGCGGTGCTATCCCTGAGAACCTCCTGGAGAGCGAGCTCTTTGGTCATAAGAAGGGTGCTTTTACAGGGGCTGTAAAGGACAAGGCAGGTCTTGCCGAGATGGCAGATGGCGGCACTCTTTTTCTCGATGAGATAACCGAGCTGCCTCTTAATCTTCAGGTAAAGCTTCTGAGGTTTTTGCAGGAGAAGACGGTAAGGCGCGTTGGTGGTTCAGTTGATAAAGTCGTGGATATAAGGGTGATAGCCGCGACCAATAGAGATATTGAGGGAGAGGTCAAGGTAGGTCGTTTCAGGGAAGATCTTTTTTACAGGTTAAATGTTCTGGGCATAGACCTGCCACCCTTGAGATCCAGAAAAGAAGATATCCCAAAGCTTGCCGAGTTCTTTTTTGATAAGTATGTAAAAGAGAATGGTAAGGAGATCAAGCGTATCTCTGAGGATGCTCTGGCCCTGCTTGTTGACTATGATTATAGTGGTAATGTCCGTGAGCTGGAGAATGCGATAGAGCGCGGTGTTGCACTGGAGTCTACCGATGTTCTAAGAGCGGGCTCGTTGCCACCGGCTATAAGGGAGTATAAGGCACCAGATGCAGCTGTTTTTACACCTGGTGGCGACTGTAGTGAGCATATCGCTGACGGCGTGGTTGTGACAGAGGCAGGACTAGACCTTGAGCAGGTTGTAGGTGAGTTTGAACGTAAGATAATAATGGATGCCTTAAAAAAGACCGGAGGAGTTAAGAAAAAGGCCGCAGAACTTTTAAAGATAAGTTTTCGTTCAATGAGGTATAAGCTGAGCAAATATGAAGATACCGATGACTGAGTTCTTTTCAGGCCGTGGTCGGGGTCAGGCCGTGGTCGGGCTTCTTTTTTTCGCTGCTGCATTAGTTTTTTACGCAATATCTAAGATGTAAATTATCTGCCAACTGCCTTTTATCTTTCTCTTTATTGTCTTGTTCTTTGATCTTTCGCCCTTAATCTAACAGCAGGCCAGAATCTTTATTGTAGTGGGTTCTGATCTCTGTAATCAGTGCTATAATAATATCTAAACCCTTTTACTTTCTCTGGGCAGGGCCGGATATCGCAGATGTGGCCGTGGAAGCCTGCATGGCCTTTTAGTAGGTAATAGATGAGCTAATAATTGTCAGATAGTGACAAATTATGTCACTATCTGTCTGGAATTGTCAGTCAATTTGCTCTGAAGATCAGCTTGATATTTTGTAACCTATCGATTTAATTGAATAACATGCAGTTGGCACGGCTCTTGCATTGTATATATATCAACAAACGCATATTATACTATGACTTTGAACGGGTATTAAAAAACTTAGAACCAAAAAATGGAGGTATTATCATGTTACAGAGACTGGCAGGATTTAAAAACAGAAAAGAGAATAAGGAAGGTGGCTTTACCCTTGTAGAGCTCCTCATAGTCGTTGCCATCATAGCGATACTGGCTGCAATAGCCATACCTCAGTTCTCACAGTATAGGGCCAGGGCATTTGTAGCGACCCTGAACGCGGATGTCAAGAATGCTTATACAGCCTCGCAGGCATATCTCACGGATAACCCGGGTACGACGATTGATGACATTGCCCAGCTGCAGGAAGCCGGCTACAATCCTTCAGAGGGTATAAGCTTGAATGCTGGTAACATGGAGTTGACCGCGGGTGAGATCGAGCTTATCACCACTGCTCCGATAGTTGGGAATACGGCTAGCGTGACATTCGAAGGTGTAATAACAAAGGCCCATAACGTCAGCCCATAATAACGACTAGTATTGTCCTTACATTCCGAAGTTAAAAAAAAGGGGCCTTCGGGCCCCTTTTTTTTTGTTTTGTTAGGGTTTTGAGAAGGTCTGCAACAATATATTTAAGATGTTTGTGTCCTGTTTATCTCTTTGTTTTCAATGGTTTACCTTGACAATCTTTCAGGATGTAGGTTATATTTAATAAAGTTGGTGATTTAACACAAGCCGTCGAGACTTATCAGGACAAGGTGCTGGTAGTATGACAATGGTTAAGACACGTTTTAAGGTAGTTGTGTTGGGGCTTGGCAGGGTCGGCACAACATTTCTGGCAAAACTATCTCAGGCAGATAACCTGGGGATCGATATAGTTGCTGTCGTAGAAAAAGACAGTACTGCCTTGGGCAACACCATTGCTGAGTCCTGTAATATTCCCGTCTACACCAATCCCAGAGAAATAGTCATATTAGGCGATAGCATAGATATTATCTTTGATTTGACCGGCAGTACCGATACGAGAAAGCTCTTAAGGGCTGACCTGGCCCGCGCCGGTAACCAGCATACGGTCCTGGTGGCAGAGGTTATGGCACATTTTATCTGGAACTTGCTGGATGAGGTCGGTGGCCTACCTGATTTTCACCATGATATAGGGTACTAAACCTTTCGGGGTCTCTCTTAATACCCTTTTTTCTTGCGCAGTCGTCTTTATTAAAATATAATTTTTCATCCTTATCCGTTCTTACCTCTTTTACATACGTCTCGTTGATTTCAACTCATGTACGTTATATAATTAGATATGCAAGTCCCTTGTGTTTTTTTGAATATACGAGGCTTTTTTGGGTATTTGCTTTTACTTGGAGGTATGGTATGGGTGGTCCTAAAGACAGAATGCTTGGGAAGTTATTTACAAAGTATCCA
>CAZUFI010000071.1:0-8380 GCA_964618745.1 uncultured Thermodesulfobacteriota bacterium
GATATCAATCCTCTTGTTCTTCTGTAAATCAATACCCGCTATCCTTGGCATTGCCTTACCTCCATAAATTTATCTACTATAGTAAAATCTGCCATGGCTAACCCTGGCGCTGCTTATGCTTGGGGTTCTCACAGACAACTCTGACGACACCCTTACGCTTAATAACCTTACACTTGGGACATATTTTCTTCACTGAACTTCTAACTTTCATAGCTAAACTCTCTCTATTGTTTTTTGGCGAATATTATAAACCGTCATAAATCAGGCCAGCTCACCAGCAATCATTTATAATAACTTATTTGAAACAAGATATCCAGCTTTTATCTCGCTCTATATGTAATTCTTCCTCTTGTCAGGTCATAAGGAGAAAGCTCAACCGTAACCTTATCGCCGGGAAGGATCTTGATGAAATGCATCCTCATCTTCCCTGAGACATGGGCCAGCACCTTATGTCCGTTCTCAAGCTCTACCTTAAACATCGCATTCGGCAATGTCTCAAGCACCGTACCCTCTACCTGTATTGACTCTTCTTTAGCCATAAACCCCTTACTTTTAAAGCCTGCTTAAGACAAACGGCCCGTCCTTTGTCACAGCTACCGAGTGCTCAAAATGTGCCGACAATTTGCCGTCAGCCGTTACTGCTGTCCACCCATCCTCTAAAATCTTTATATCATAGACCCCAGCACTTATCATCGGCTCTATGGCAAAGACCATTCCTTCCTTGATCCTCGGCCCTCGGTCTGCATCCCCGAAGTTCGGTATCTGTGGCGGCTCATGAAGCACACTGCCTATTCCGTGACCGACAAAAGACCTTACAACCGAAAACCCCTCACTTTCCGCATAACTCTGAACCGCATGAGAGATATCAAAGAGCCTTTTACCAACCCTTGTCTGCTCTATCGCCCTTTCCAGAGACTCTGCCGTTACATCTAGCAACTTCTGGGCCTCGGCAGTGATATTGCCAACACCTACGGTTATCGCCGAGTCCCCGTAAAAACCATCTAAAAGCACCCCAAAATCAATGCTCAGAAGGTCTCCGTCCTTTAAGACCTGATCATCGGAGGGCATCCCGTGGACGACCTCGCTATTTACAGAGGTACAGAGGCAAAACGGAAAGCCCTTATATCCTTTAAAAGCGGGAGTAGCCTTGGTCTTTTTGAGCTCAAGCTCGCATTTTCTTTCCAGATCCATCGTCGTCACGCCGGGCTTGACCATATCCCTAAGCATGGCATGCATCTCTGCAACGATGAGGTTACTGTTTCTAAGTTTTGCTATTTCCTCGGTGGTCTTTATTATTATCGGTCCGCTATCCAATGGCCTTAACTATCTCTTTGGTTATGGTTTCCATAGTACCGACCCCTTCTACGGGGCTATAAAGACCCTTCTCAATATAAAAATCTATAACAGGACGAGTCTCCCGCTCATATACATCCATACGAGACTCAATGGTCTCGACCGTATCGTCGTCGCGCTGATAAAGCTCGCCGCTGCAAAGATCACAGACGCCTTCAGCTTTCGGCGGGTTATAAGTGACGTGGAAAGATGCGCCACAGCCCCTGCAAACCCTACGTCCTGTCAATCGGTCTACAAGATCCTTGCTATCTACGACAATTCCGATTGCTGCGTCTATCGTCCTACCACAATCTTTAAGCACACCTTCAAGGGCCTGGGCCTGACCAACATTTCTCGGGAAGCCGTCAAGAATAAAACCGTTCTTGCAGTCTTCTTCACCAAGCCTGCCAACCACCATATCCACAACCAGCTTATCAGGAACCAGCTGACCTTCATCCATATAACCCTTGGCCTCGATGCCAAGTGCTGTATTTCCCTTAACATTAGCCCTTAATATATCTCCGGTCGCGATCTGTACTATTCCGTACTTCTCACACAAGACCTTTGACTGCGTTCCCTTGCCAGCCCCTGGAGGGCCTATTAAGATAATGTTTTTCATCGTTGTTTCTTACCCTTTGGCTTTTTATTGAGCAGCCCGTCGTATTGCTTGCCCATCAGATGAGATTGGCCCTGTTGAGCCGTATCCATCGCAACTGCTACGACGATCAAAAGTGCCGTACCGCCGAAGTAAAAAGGTGCATTCATATTCGACATTAATACTGTAGGAAGTACACAGACTGCCGACAAGTAGAGCGCGCCCCAGAGAGTTAGCCTTGAAAGCACTCTGTCTATATAATCCGCCGTATTGGCACCGGGACGTATTCCCGGAACAAAGCCGCCGTAGTTCTTTAAATTCTCAGCGACATCCTTAGGGTTAAACTGAATCGCCGTGTAAAAATAAGTAAAGAATATTATAAAAGCAACATAGAAAAAGTTGTAAAGCAAACCACCGGGGTTAAGACTATCTGCTACGCCCTGCATAAAAGGGATATTAATAAAGCTAACTACCGTTGCCGGGAATATGATAATAGACGAGGCAAAGATCGGCGGTATAACACCGGCGGTATTTACCTTTAGAGGGAGATGCTGGGTCCCTCCACCCATCATCTTTCGACCCACTACCCGCTTTGGGTATTGAATGGGTATTCGCCTGTGGGCCGTCTCCATCATAACGATAAAGGCTATTACCGCTATCATTATCGCAAGAAGCAGTATAATAACAAGGAACTGCATCTCGCCTGCACGTACTAGATTAACTGTATTTGAGACCGCAGACGGCATACGAGCGACGATTCCGGCGTATATAATCAGGGATATTCCGTTCCCTATTCCTCGCTCTGTTATCTGCTCGCCAAGCCACATGATAAAGGCCGTACCGGCAGTGAGCGTTATCGTCGTAAGTATCCTGAAACTCCATCCGGCGTAAAGGACAATCGGCTCACCGGCAGAGCCTGTCATTCTCTCCAGCCCGATGCTTATCATCAGACCCTGGACTATACTAAGTACTATCGTAAAGTAACGGGTATAGGCCGTGATGACCTTTTTACCCTGCTCGCCCTCTTTCGAGAGCTTTTCAAGGCTAGGCATTACGACCGTCAAAAGTTGTATTATAATAGATGCGCTGATGTAAGGCATGATGCCGAGGGCAAAGACCGAGAAGTTCTCGAGTGCTCCACCGGTGAACATCGTTGCAAAATCAAGGAGCGTACCCTCAGCTCCCTTAAAAAACCCAGCAAGGGCCTCAGCATCAATCCCCGGGGTAGGTATAAAGACACCTACCCTGTAAACTGCAAGCAGGATAAGGGTAAAGATTATCCTTCGGGTAAGCTCTGAAGAGACCTTCCCTTTCTGTGCAGCAGATGTGGCCAATCTATATAACCTCCGCCTTTCCGCCGGCTGCCTCTAACTTCTCTGCAGCAGTCTTGGAAAAATGGCTGGCCTTAACAGTAAGAGCAATAGCGATATCGCCGTTGCCAAGAACCTTTACAGGCTTCCTGCTGTTTTTTATAAGTCCTTTTGCGATAAGCGCATCGGTATCAACGGTCTCACCCGTTGCGAAACGCTCACCTAGTGAGGCGACATTTACTATTACGTACTCTGTCTTAAAGATATTGGTAAAGCCCCTTTTCGGCAAACGCCTCTGAAGCGGCATCTGTCCACCCTCAAAACCGGGCTTTACACCGCCGCCACTTCTGGAGTTCTGTCCTTTATGACCACGCCCTGAGGTCTTACCCCAGCCCGAGGCCTCGCCCCTGCCAACTCTTTTTTTCTTATGTGTAGAGCCTTTATTGGGCTCAAGTCTATCTAACATAACTACAACCTCTGAGTATTGATTTAAAGTGCTTAGTCTACTACCTTTTCGCAATCCACAAGATGGATAACCTTCTGTACCATTCCCCTGATCTCCGGGGTATCCTTCAGAACCCTTGAGCCATTCAACTTACTGAGCCCTAGTCCTTGCACCGTCTTTTTCTGACGTAAATTGTATCCTATCGCGCTCTTTTTGAGCGTAACCTTAATATGTCCTTGTTTATCTGCCATTACGAAACCTCTTCCAGCGTCTTACCCCTGAGCCTTGCGACCTCTGCCGGGTCTTTAAGTCTAGCGAGCGCATCAATCGTTGCCTTCACCATATTATGCGGGTTGTTAGAACCGAGTGACTTGGTAAGTACGTTATGTATACCAATGCACTCGACTACGGCCCTGACACCACCACCTGCTATTATTCCTGTACCCTCGGATGCCGGCTTCAAAAGGACCTTGCCTGCTCCGTATCGACCAACGACCTTATGGGGAATCGTCCCCTTGGCCAGAGGTACTTTTATCAGGCACTTCTTTGCACACTCAACGGCCTTACGTATGGCCTCAGGAACCTCATTGGCCTTACCCAGACCGTAACCTATATGGCCAGCACCGTCACCAACAACTACGATTGCGTTGAAGCTGAAGCGCTTACCTCCTTTTACGACCTTTGATACCCTGTTAAGGTATACAAGCTTATCTGTAAGCTCTAGCGAATTAGGGTCTATCTTCTGCAAAAAATCCTCCCGGGAAAAACATTTCCTAATAGTTTGTTATATTCGTCGGTCCGGATGGCTACGGCCACCACAGATCCAATCTAAATTCTAAAAGTTTATACCAACAGACCTTACGCCATCGGCCAGAGCCTTAACCCTACCGTGGTAGAGGTATCCGCCTCTATCAAAGACTATCTTCTCGACACCCTTTTCTTTAGCGATCTTACCGAGCTCTTCGCCGACCTTGGTCGCTGCGTCGGTCTTACTGAGCTTTGCAGCCGAGCTCTTCAATGTCTGCGTCATGGTCGATGAGGACGCAATGACCTTACCCGCCAAATCCTCAACAAGCTGCGCATAGATGTGCTTATTGGATCTAAAGACATTAAGCCTTAATCTCTCTGGCGTACCCTTTATCTTTTTCCTGACCCTTACCTGCCTCTTCTGGCGGCTGGTCATCTTCTTATTCGCTACAGTCATATCTTCTCCGTACAATAACTTATCTTAATGGTTGGCTCTAACCGGCACCTTTACCGGCCTTACCAGCCTTTCTTCTAATAACTTCGTCAACATATTTCACGCCCTTACCCTTGTATGGCTCAGGTGGACGATACGCCCTTATATCAGCTGCGACCTGACCTACGAGCTGCTTATCAGCCCCCTTGATGGTCACAAGCGTCTGCTTATCAACCGAAACCTTTATCCCCTTTGGGATATCATAGTTGATGGGGTGAGAAAAACCAAGTGCAAGGTTTACCACATTGCCTGAGACCGCTGCCTTATAACCAACGCCTACGATATCCAGCTTTTTCTCAAATGCCTTAACCACGCCGTTTACCATATTGGCTATCAGTGTGCGAGTAAGTCCGTGAAGCTGACGAGCCCTCAATGAATCATCGCAGCGAGTAACGGTTATTGTCTTACCATCTACCGCAACCGAGATCTCAGGGCAAAAACTTATGGCCAAAGCCCCTTCCGGGCCCTTTGCCTCTATCGTACTCCCTTTCAGTGAGACGCTTGCTCCTGCCGGCACCTCTATGGGCTCTTTACCTATCCTTGACATTGTATCTTACGCTCCTTAGTATATCGAACAAAGCAGTTCGCCGCCAACACCCAGCTCCCTTGCTTTTCTATCAGCAAGCACGCCCTTGGATGTTGAAAGTATTGCTATGCCTATGCCGTTCATGACTCTTGGGATCTCAGTGCTGGAAACGTATACACGTTTACCGGGCTTGCTGACCCGCTTGATCTCGGTGATAACGCTTGTATGCAGCCCCTCGTACTTAAGCCTAACCCTGATGGTTCCAGGTATCTTCTTTTTATCAATAGTAAAGTCGATGATATAGCCCTCTTCCTTTAGGATTCTGGCGATCTCACCCTTTAACTTAGATGCGGGAATATCGACACTCTTGTGCCTGGCCCTAAGTCCGTTCCTTACTCTTGTCAGCATATCCGCTACCGGATCTGTCATTGCCATATTAACTACTCCGTAAATTCGATTAAATTATATTCGGTATTTATTCCGTACTTCACAACCCTACCAATTAACGCGCAGCCAGCCTTACCAGCTAGACTTGGTAAGCCCGGGTATCTCTCCCTTAAGTCCCATCATCCTCAGGCATATCCTGCACATATCAAACTTGCGATAATACGCGCGTGACCTGCCGCATATTGGGCAACGGTTATATGCACGCGTAGAGAACTTAGCCTTTCTCTTTGCCTTTGCTATCATAGACTTCTTAGCCAATAGAGCCTCCCTTAGACTAACGTCTAAAAGGCATACCGAACTGCTTTAAAAGGGCCTTTGCCTCTTCGTCGGTTGATGCCGTAGTATTAAATGTAATATTCATACCTCTGATCCGATCTATCTTATCGTACTCAATCTCAGGGAACATTATCTGCTCCTTAATTCCAAATGTATAGCTTCCTCTGCCGTCAAAAGACTTATCACTAACACCTTTAAAGTCCCTGATCCTTGGCATCGAGAAGTTTATCAAGCGGTCTAGGAACTCATACATACGAGTGCCTCTCAGCGTCACCTTGCAACCAATCGGCATACCTTCACGAAGCTTAAAGGTAGCAATCGATTTTCTGGCGCGTGTTACGACAGGCTTCTGACCTGCAATAGCCGTCATGTCACGTACAGCAGCTTCGACGATCTTCGCGTCCTTTACGGCCTCACCGAGCCCCATGTTAAGGGTAATCTTGGTGAGCTTTGGAACCTGCATTATATTTTTATAGTTACACTCTTTCATAAGAGCAGGCACTGCTTCATCTGTATAAAACTTCTTTAATCTCGTCGTCATTTGTCTAGAACCTCACCACACTTTTTACAGAAGCGTACCTTTGTACCGTCAGTAAGAAGTTTCTTACCCACACGGACTGCGACCTTACACTTACCGCATATCATATTTACATTTGATATGGCAAGCGGGGCTTCCTTCTCTACGATTCCGCCCTGCGGCATCTTCTGGGTAGGCTTCTGACAGCTCTTAACCATATTGACAGACTCAACAAGGACCTTTTCCTTATCAGGGTTGATGCTCTTGACCTTGCCGGTCTTACCCTTTTCCTTGCCGGTCATGACCATAACCAGGTCGTCTTTTCTTATCTTGTATGTCTTCTGCGTCTGTGTACTCATTGTTTTATCTTATCCTCAAACCGTCTTTGTCAAAGCCCTTTAAACAAAAGCTAGTGCCTTAAAGAACCTCAGGAGCTAGTGAGATTATCTTCATGAATTTTCTGGCCCTAAGCTCTCTTGCCACCGGGCCAAAGATTCTAGTCCCTACCGGCTCTTTATCCTTATTGATAATAACCACTGCGTTTTCGTCAAATTTTATATGTGATCCGTCTACCCGCTTCGTACCCATCACAGTGCGCACGACTACGGCCCTGACGACCTCACCCTTCTTGACCTTTGCGTCAGGAATGGCTTCTTTAACACTTGCGACGATTACGTCGCCAATGCCTGCAAACATTTTATTTGAGGCCCCTACAACTCTGATGCAAGAGACCTTCTTAGCACCCGAGTTATCGGCGACACCAAGTTTTGTTCTCATCTGAATCATTTTGCTTTCTCCAATATCTGCTGGACTCTCCAACGCTTACGTGCGCTGAGCGGTCTGCATTCCACAACCGTTACTTTATCGCCGATGCCACACTCATTTTTCTCATCATGGGCGAGACACTTGATCTTCTTCTTAATGTACTTACCATAGAGCGGATGCTTGGTAAGCCTCTCGGCTACGACTGTGATGGTTTTATCCATCTTGTCGCTTGTAACCTTGCCTGTAAATGTCTTTTTTCTACCTCTAGTCTCTGCCATCTTAGCTATCTCTTTCCTTCTCAGATATTATCGTATTCGCCCTTGCGATATCCTTCCTGAGCCACTTGAGCTTTATCGGGTTCTCAAGCTGGCCCATCGTGTGCTGCAGGCGTAGATTAAAGAGCTCTTTAGCTAGCTCACTGACCTTGCTCTTTAGTTCGTCCGCTGACGCAGACCTCATCTCTTCTATCTTCATAGTCCCTCTCTCTTAACAAACTTGGTACCGATTGGCAGCTTATGAGCTGCTAACCTGAAGGCCTCTTTTGCGACTTCTTCGGTTACACCAACCATCTCGTAAAGGATGCGACCCGGCTTTACCACTGCTACCCAATCCTCAGGTGCGCCCTTACCTTTACCCATGCGGGTCTCAGCAGGCTTTTTTGAAACAGGCTTATCAGGGAATACACGAATCCAGATCTTACCGCCCCTCTTTATGTAACGAGTCATCGCGATACGAGCCGCCTCGATCTGACGAGTCGTGAGCCAGCCACAGTCCTGCGCCTTGAGTCCGTACATGCCAAAGCTCAGAGTAGATCCACCTTTAGCAAGCCCTCTGCGCCTACCTCTCTGCTGCTTCCTGAACTTTGTCTTCTTTGGCATTAACATGGTCTTTTATCCTCTACTTAAAATTCTTATATTCTCTAAGGGC
>CAZUFI010000072.1:0-8193 GCA_964618745.1 uncultured Thermodesulfobacteriota bacterium
AACTACAAAAATTACTCCGTATAAAACTAAAATACCTAAGACTACTCTAATCAGTACCTGGTCTCAACTAGATACAGCCCCTCTGGCGCAGCAGTATAAGGGGCACGGGTTCGGTCCTTAGCTTCTATGATAGACTTAAATTCATCAATAGAAATCTTGCCTTTACCTAGTTCTACCAGCGTGCCGACCATAATCCTTACCATATGGCGAAGAAAGGCCGTGCCCTTTACGGTAAACTCTATAAAACCATCGCCCGGGGCACAAACAGTAAAAGATGTTATCTCCCTTATAGGATGCTTAGCACCGCAGCCTGAGGCCCTGAAAGATGAAAAATCCTTTTCACCGATAAGCAAGCTCGCCCCCTCTTGCATCAGATCAAGATCAAGGCTCTGGCGCATATACCAAGCCCTATTGCGATAGACAGGACTACGTGTCGGCCCTGTAAGGACTTTATAGAGATAGGTCTTGCCCTTTGAGTGCCTACGCGCATCAAAGTCCAGCGGCATATCTACTGCGTCCTTTATTGCTATATCGCGCGGCAAGACCGAGTTCAGTCCACGTATAATTCCGTAAATAGGTATAGCTGATTCTGTCTTAAAGGTAGCAACATGGTCAAAGGCGTGTACTCCGGCATCGGTGCGTGAGGCTCCGTGGATACCGTCGTAAGCTGGATCAGACGGAAGACCATCCAGAGATATATTAAAATTAATTATCGTCCTGACTGCGGCCTCTAGCTCACCCTGTATCGTGGGGCTATCGGGCTGGATCTGCCAGCCGGAGTAGTTCGTACCGTCATACTCAATGGTGAGCTTTATGTTGCGCATCTTTCTTTTCTCTAAAGGTAGTCCCTTATAAGTAACTCGGCGATCTGAACGGCATTCAATGCCGCGCCCTTCCTCAGGTTATCCGAGACAACCCACATATTAATGCCGTTCTCTACGGTGTCATCGGTGCGAATCCTGCCGACAAAGACCTCGTCACACTCAGCACTTGTTAGCTGCTGCGGATAAAGGGCGTTTTCTGGGTCATCAACGACCTCGACACCCGGAGCCTCCGATAGGATCTCCTTTACCTCTTCTGGTGTAATAGGGTCTTCTGTCTCTATATTTATCGACTCGCCGTGACCAACAAAGACCGGGACACGCACGGCAGTAGCCGAGACCTTTACAGAGTCATCGCCAAATATCTTCTTGGTCTCATCAACCATCTTCTGCTCTTCCTTGGTATAGCCGTTATCAAGGAAGTCATCAATATGGGGCAGGCAGTTAAAGGCGATCTGATGCGGATATACCTCTTTTTCAGGGGATTTCATTGTATATAGGGCGGTTACCTGAGCAGAGAGCTCGTCCATAGCAACCCTGCCCGATCCTGATACCGACTGATAAGTCGAGACGACTATCCGCTTTATACCAAAGGCATCATGGATTGGTTTTAGAGCTACGACCATCTGAATCGTCGAGCAATTGGGGTTGGCTATTATATTTTTCTTTGCATATTTAGCTATATCATCAGGGTTGACCTCAGGGACGACCAGAGGCACATCCGGGTCCATCCGAAAATGCGAGGTATTATCGACTACTACGCATCCTGCGGCTGCCGCTATTGGCGCGTAGACCGCCGAGACCGAGCCGCCCGGAGAGAACAGGGCTATATCTATCCCATTAAAGTCCGCCTTTTCCAGCAGACCAACTACGTAGTCCTGCCCCTTAAAGGTAAGGGTCTCCCCGGCACTCCTCTCAGAGGCCAGCAAGGTTAACTCGCCAACAGGAAACTTCCTCTGTCCCAGAACATTCAGTATCTCTTTACCAACGGCACCCGTAGCACCGACAACAGCAATATTATATAGATCTTTACTCAACTACTACCCCTCCTGAAAACAGCCAAAGGCCAGATAAAAAACCTCTAGTATAATAATATAAATCCATTTATTAGAATACCACCGAAACGGCAATGCACCAAGGACTTCTTGGTCCTGAATATCTTTATATAATAAATAATGGTCTGCCAGAGTCTAGGTAAAGGGGCTTTGAATCAAACGCCGAGCTTGCCCTGAGGGTCATCGTCTATGACTGGACTATCGGTGGAGGACTCTCCAGAGGGGAGCTCGTCAGCGGGAAGCTCAACGCTTGCGAGGCCGCTTAATTTCTCGCCAAAACGCTCGGCCTTCTTCTGCGCGTCCTCGTGCTTTGTTCGTGCGTTGCCGAGATGCCTACCAAGCACATCAAAATCATCGGTAAAACGCTCAAAGTCATTGCTAAGTGTCTCAAGGCTTGAAAGAATCGACTGGGCCTTCTTGCTAATCTCCATCCCTCTGAGCCCAAGCAGAATCGTCTGCAAGTAAGCATAAAAAGAATTAGGCGAGACCGGCACGACGCGCTTGGAAAAGGCATAGGCCGATATCTCTTTATCGTCACCAAACTCTGTGTCTTTTATGATCGTCTCATAGTAGACATTCTCGGCCGGAATATACATAAGCGCAAAGTTAAAGGTCTTCTCGTCAGGGATTATATAAGAGTCGGCGATCTCGTCGATGCGTTTTTTTACGTCCTTTACAAAGGCCCGCTTTGCGGCCTTTTTGTCTTTTTCGCCCTCGGCCTCGATTATCCTCCTGAAGTTCTCAAGCGGAAACTTACTATCGACCGGCACAATGCCGCCGTGCAGCTTTATTACGGCGTCAACTCTGGCCCCGCTCTTAAAGCCGTATTGCAGCTCAAAGTGTGAAGAAGGCAGGATCTGCGCCAACAAATCGCCCAAGAAGAACTCTCCTAGCTCGCCCCGAAGCTTCGGAGCACGAAGAATCTCCTGAAGGCTTGCTATATCCTTACCAACGGTATAGACCTGCTCGGTCGCCTTGCTTAGTTCACCTAAATTCTGCCTTACCTCGCCAACGACCTTTGCGGCATTATCCATACGGCTATTGATCTGCCCGGTTGAGGTCTGGAGCTGCGTGGTTATGCTTTTGAGTTGCTCGCCGACCTGGCCGGTGACATGAGAGAGCTGCTTATTAAGTTGCGTTGCAACATCAGTGAGCTGAGTATTCATCTGCCCGCTGACCTGCGTAAGCTGCGTATTTACCTGAGCATTGGCCTGCGAGAGCTGAGAGTTGATCTGCGAGTTAAACTGCGATAGCTGCGAATTAACGAGGTTAGCATTTTTAGAGACCGAGTCGACTATCTCACTGCGTAGCGACTCGGTCTCTTTCTGAAGCATCATTAACGCAGGGTCTGGGCCACTCTTTTTAAGCGCGAGCCCTATCCAGACCAAAGCAATAATTACAACGACTAAGAGCCCTGCGACGACAAAGACCATTATTTCCTCTTACCACCCCTATCCATAAACTCACGAGCCTGATGGACAAAGGCCTCCATTCTAGTCTTTCCGTTTGTATCCTCTATTCCCTCATATACCATATTCAGGTAAGGGATATTATCATTATCCTCACGAACCCTCTTTAGGATTCCATTTACGACCGTACCCGGCATGCAGGTAAATGGCATTACATTTACAATACCATGTGCCCCGTTCTGTATATAATCCAGAACCTTACCAACACTTAAGACGGCCTCACCCTCAAACGACCCATCGATATAAGGCGATGCCATATCAATGAGTTTCTGTGGCTTAAGCTCGTGGCCGCTCTTAAAGTCGCCTTTAAATGACGAGAACATCTTTTTCTCAAACCTGTTCTGGAAAAAGTCATTGAAGTATATCTTCATCAGCGTATTGTAGTTCTTCTTCTCCCAGTTCTTACGCTTGCCGACCGTATTGGTATAGAAGATCCACTCTGATACTGGAGGCACGCGTACCTCAGCACCAAGGGCCTCAAAGCCCTTTACGATATCTTCATTACTAAAGCGGTTGCTCCTTACATATATTTCACCGACAAGGCCTATCAAAGGCTTTTTGCCGTGACCATTTAAGGTTACGTTATTAAAGGCATCTCTGGCCGTCTCAAGCTCCTTGGTCGGCAGACGCTTTTCTTTAATAGCATCACAGGCACTGAAGAGAGCGTCCCAGTAGACCTTCTCGGTATCTCCCTCGCATTTTTCGTAAGGACGCACCTCGCGAAGCCTCTTCTCCAGAAGATCCGCCGCGACTATTCCCCACCATGCGAGCTTTGCGAAGTTACCCTCGACAACACCTAGCTCCTTATAGAACTTCTCGTCCTGATCCGGGGCATAGACAGGGACCTGCTCATAACCCAGCTCATCCAGGATCATCCTCTGATACCTGTTGTACTGACCAAACCTGCACGGCCCGTTGCCAGAAGGCATAAAGAAGGCACTGTTATCAGGATCAAAATCATCTGCCTTGACCTTCTTGACCATATCCCCGACGGTCAAGATCGCCGGATAACATTCTTTGCCCGAGGTATAACGACGCCCTATCTCAAGGGAATCGTCATTTGGCATATTAAGTACCTCCGCATCGATTCCGCAGGCCTGAAAGGCCGCTGCTATTCCGTGCGCACCGTCTGCCATATTAGGAATATAGAGCTTATTGCGGATATTTGTCCTCTCAACGATCTCTATCTTCTTCTCCGGCACCTTCCTGTCCTTTACGTTACGCAGACTATCAAGGAAGGCCTCGCATCTTGTAACGGCACCGGCATCTGCCGAGTGCTCATCGATCTCAAGCTGCAAGAAAGGTTTACCCGCAGCGTTATCTCTAAAGAAGTGCGTTATAAAAGAATCAGGGCCGCAGCCAAAGTTTGTAATATAGATGCCAAATAACTTTGGATTATCCCTTACGATATTACCGGCAGCGAGGATCTTCTGCCCGCTTTTCCAGTACATATCTTCAAGCAGCACGTCATCGATAGCGTCTTCTATCGGAAGCATATCAAATGGGATGGCAACAACACCCAAGTCCGTAACCTTCTGCGGAAGCTCAAGGTTAATGCCCTTATCGGCTGTATTGTAAGGCCGCCCGATTATAACAAGTGCCTCTTCGTCAGGGCCAAGGCCGTCGATTATCTCTTTACCACGCGCGACGAGTTTATCGCTAAAGGTCTGCTGCGTCTTATAGGCAACCTCCATTGCCTTTGTTATCGCACCCTTTGTCCGCTCAAGCATCCCGCTCATCGCGTGAAACTCTTTCTTTACGTGTTCCTTAGCCTGATTAAAGTGGATAATCGGGGCCATAAGCTCCACACCCTCTGCGGCGAAATCAAAAGAAGAGTTAGCAACATAAGGCATGCTCTGGATATAGGGGCACAGTATGCCGTGGCCCTGCACGCCCCGAGAGTTATGCATATCAATAATACTTGGCACAAAGATACGCTTCACGCCCTTGTCCATAAGCTCTTTAATATGACCGTGCGCGACCTTTACAGGGAAGCATGTCTCTGTAACAGTCTTTTCAAGACCGTCGCTTATAATTGATTTGTTGGTCGGCGAAGAGAGCTTTATCTTAAAGCCAAGCTCATGGAAAAATGCCTTCCAGAACGGATAGAATTCATAGATCATGAGTATGCGAGGAAGCCCTACAACAGGAGCGTCAGCCGGCAATTCTTTCCCTCTGTACGTACCATACAAGAACTTCTCACGCTCTTTAAAGAGATCCGGCAGCTTGGTCTTCTCGGCTGCGGCCTTCTTAAAGTCGAACTTCTCACAACGCCCACCATAATAAAGAGGGTCTTCACCCTCTACAGAGACGCGCCTTATCTCGCATATATTAGAACAGTCCTTACACTCGAATGAATCGACCTCATACTTCTTTTTACTCAGATCAAAGCCCTTAAAGACCGTCGATTTTGAATGATCCATCTCATCCAGCGCCAAAATAGCCGAACCGATAGCACCAGTAACGTCATGGTTTTCAGGGACATGTATCTTCTTACCCGTTATCTTCTCAAAGGCCGCGACAACAGCTAGATTAGCAGCCGTCCCTCCCTGAAAGAATATCTTATCCCCGATCCTTCTATCTCCAACAACACGGTTCAGGTAATTCAGCACGATAGAATAGGCAAGCCCTGAGACCAACCCGCCCTTATCAACACCCTTTTGCTGGTGATGGACCATATCGGTCTCGATAAAGACCGTACACCTCTCGCCCATCGGCGCAGGAGATACAGTATCAAGGGCCAACTCACTGAACTCGCCCCTAATGCTGATGCCAAGCCTCTCGGCCTGTTCTTCCAGAAAAGACCCCGTGCCTGCGGCACAGACCTTATTCATCTCAAAGTCAACGACAACACCGTCTTTAATAGATATATACTTAGAGTCCTGCCCGCCTATCTCAAAGATAGTATCAACATCTGAATCAATCGCAGCCGCAGCCTTGGCCTGAGCCGTAATCTCATTGCGGACAATATCAGCACCTACAAAATCGCCGATAAGATACCTGCCCGAGCCCGTAGCCCCAACCCCTATGACCGTAACAGCATCTGCGCACTCGGCGCCGATTGCGTCAAGGCCATTTCTTATCGCATCGAGAGGCCTACCTGCTGTTGGCAGATAGCTCTTGGCGACAAGCTTCATATCTTTATCTATAAGGATTACATTAGTACTGGTTGATCCGATATCAAGGCCCATATAGACCTCGACCTTATTTTCTTTATCAAGCTTATATCCCGTTGAGCTCTCTCTCTGCGAAGGATGCCCTGTCGGACGTACAAGCTGCTCACGTCCTTTCTCACGCTCGCCGCCACCGGCCTTGACGAATTTGCGCAGCTCCGCAAGCCCCTTAAAGTCGCCAACGCCTTTATTCTTCTCTATAGCACTATGAATAGCACCGAGTGCGCCCATAGAGGCGTAATGCTCAGGGATTATAAACTGGGAGTCATCTAGTTCGAGGATATCTTTAAAGGCCTTCCTGACCCCGAGGTTCGCTGCGACCCCACCTTGGAAGGCAACGGGCGAGGTGAAGTTCTTACCCTTACCAATCGTTGCCTTAAAGTTACGGGCAACGGCATAGCATAGCCCGGCGACGATATCATAATCAGGGGTTGCGACCTGCTGTAGATGAATCATATCGCTCTTTGCAAAAACACTGCAACGCCCGGCGATACGCGGTGGATTCTTACTCTTCAATGCGCGTCTGCCAAAGTCCTCAATCGTAAGCTCCATGCGAATGGCCTGCTGATCAAGGAACGAGCCGGTACCGGCGGCACAGACCGAGTTCATCTGAAAATCCTCAAGCCTGACCTTTTCCGGGTCTTCGGCGTCTTCGGCCATAATAATGAGCTTTGCGTCCTGCCCACCCATCTCTATAACGGTACGTACCTCAGGATGATAGACCTCAATGGCCTTTGCCTGCGCTATAACCTCATTTGTAAAGGTCGCGCCAAAGTACGGGGCGATAAGCTTACCGCCCGTTCCTGTTGCGGAAATTATCTTTATGGCATCTTCGCCGTAACGGCTGACTACTTCTTCCAGACCAGCGAGTGCCGTCTGAAGTGGCTCGCCCTGGGTGCGCATATAATGCTCTTCCAGGACGTTATGATGTTCATCTAGGACTACTACATTTGCACTAACCGACCCAACGTCAATGCCGACATAAACAGGATGCTTGCCTTCCAAAATTCCACCTCCAAGTACTCTCTGATTTAAGTCGAGTATCTTACCGATTATCTTAATAGACAGGTGCTGCGAAGGATAAGACGACTCTTGAACAATTTCATTATTATCTTTGATTTCAGCCCGATTGTCAACTGCAAGAAAGGTTTTCAGGCAATAAAATAAAGGGGACTATGAAGTCTCTTAAAATAGATTGCGTAAAATATAGTGCTCATTAGCACATACAAATTAACAATGGTTTGTATATACAAATTTAAAAGCCCCCGACTCTAGAAGAGTCGGGGGCTTTTAAATAAAACTAAAAAATTAGATTAAAGGCTCTTTAGATACTTTACAATGGCATCAACATCGCCACCTGAAAGCTGTGAACCGAAACCAGGCATTGAGATTGGGAAGTTAGAATACTTCTTGTCTCCACCCGAACGTCCGTCCTTGATTACTGCTGCTATTGCACCAGCATCGCCCTTAACAAAAGCACTACCCTTAAGTGCTGGGGCCATTGTGCTACCTGTTCCATCCTGACCGTGACACATCGCACACTTTGCAGAGTATGTGCCTGCCCCATCGCCTGCCATTGCCTGTCCGGCAAATGCCAAAGCCACGACCGCTACTGCCATAATGATAAACTTGCGCATAGAAAAACCTCCCTTGTTTTATTAAAGATTTTTAAGAA